>CBIMJC010000067.1:0-15632 GCA_966244125.1 uncultured Rheinheimera sp. | reverse complement strand
CAGAAATGTGACAGACTATTCAGGGCTAAAAAGGACAAGGGCAACTGATGGTCATACGTTGCCCTGTGACCGGATGATCAAACTGCAATTCAGAGGCATGTAATAACAGCCGCGGTGCCATAGCCAGGGTGTCTTCTGTGCCATATAAATCGCAGCCCAGCATAGGATGGTTTATAAACTGGCTATGGATCCGCAGTTGATGAGTGCGGCCTGTTGCTGGTGTTAATAACAGCCGGGTCCGGTCCGGCTTGCTCAGGCGTTCCAGTACCTGAAAATGGCTAAGCGCTTTTTGGCCTGTATCAAAACAAACTTTTAAGCGCGGAAACAGGGTTTTGTCTTTGCTGATCGGTGCTTCAATGATGCCACTGTCTTTTTTGACATGACCAGCCACTATGCTTTGGTAATGTTTGATCACAGTGCGGGATTGAAACTGCTGGCTTAACAAGGCGTTAGTGGTTTTGTCCAGGGCCAGCAGCATAATGCCTGAGGTGCCCAGGTCGAGTCGGTGTATTAAGCTGATGTGCGGATAAATTTGCGCTAAACGATAGTGCACTGAATCCAGATTCTGCGGGTTTTTACCGGACAAACTCAATAAACCGCTGGGTTTATTGACCAGCAGAATATGCTCGTCCTGATACAGAGTTTCAATAGACTGATGACAGGGCGGGGCAATAAAAGTATCTATCACAGTCATCCTGGGTATCCTGATGAAAAGAGGCGCAGAGTGTACTTGAAATCAAAGCTTGCTGCCCTGGTTTAACTTAGTGAAAATAGCGCTTTTAGCCAACAAGGGCCTTAGAGTATGAATTTGGATGAAGCAGAAGACTGGGCCTGGTGTGATGCACAGTTTGCCGCTATTGAAGCTTATGTCAAAGCGCAGAACATTCCGCATGGTGTCATTTGTGACTGGCCTGAATGGTATGCCGCTCCTTATGTAGGTTTGTGGGCAGTGGAAGATCCGGCCGATCCGGGTTTTGTTGGCCATTGGGTTTTAGCCGGTGACACCACAGGAGCCCAGCCTCAGCCTGTGGCTTTTGATTATTTAAGTGCAGAAGATGGCGCAGAACCCCGTGAAGCTTTAGCAGCTTTTGCCAAAAAGTGGGCCGCTTTGGCTGCAGCTGCAACTAAAGGCACAGCCTGGACTGGCAGTCCTGTGCTCGCTGGTGACTTAGCCCAGCAGGCGGCGCAATTAGCACGCCAGGCCGAGCTGCTAAAGCTTTGGGCTGCTGATGATGAGATGTGGGAGCAGGATTAAAGTCCTGCTTCCTGGCGGAAAGTTGAAGGCGATACCCCGACCACCCTCAAAAACTCTTTATTAAAGTTGGACTTACTGCTAAAGCCTGCCTGTTGCATCACTTCAATCACAGGCAGGTGGGGTTCCTCCAGCAATAAACGTTTGGCTTCCTTAACACGCTGATCATTCAGGTAGACCGAATAACTTTGACCATAGAGCTGATTAATGGCTATGGATAACTGACGGGCTGGTACCCGCAGTTTTTTGGCCGCCTGTGGCAAGGTGATACCAAATTCCTGTTTATAGAGTTGCTCTTTTATCACCAGTTGTTCAAAACCTTGCATGATGTCCGCCGCACGTTGTTGTTCTTCTGCCGTTAAACTTTTTGGTTCTGAAGATGAACCCGCCAGATACATCCATTCCAGAACGTTACTGCGCTGTAAAGCGGCCAGCAAGGTGGCGATATTCAGCAGAAAAAAGGCACAACCTGACACAAAAAGTGCCACTGAGTCCTGCAGTTTTACTCCTGCCTGAATTTCCTGAACCACAGCTATTTCACAACCAATATTGATCACTGCCACCAGCAGCAGACAGACTAACCAGCGATACGCAGGGTAGGCCAGAGTGCCCAGATGCTGTAAGGCTTGTTTTCCCTGCCGCATCCGCAAGGCTATCAGCAGGAAATACAACACAAAACTGGCCATAATCGCAAAGTCTATGCCGTTTGCCAGCAATGGGCTGCTGAGCAATATCAGCAACAGCACCGGGCCTGCGATAAAATGCAGGCTGTCTGACCAGCGCAGTTGAGCATCGGGTTTTTGCACTAAACAAAAATACAGATACAACAAAGGGCCAAGCCACATGGCCACCAAAGGCCGCAGTAACCCCAAAGCACCGGCTTGTTCATGCAGTACAGCAATCAGGATCACACTTTGATGGGCATACAACAGATAACTCACACCCAGCAGACGTTTAGGCCAGGGCCGCAGTGCCGTCATCAACAAAAACTGTGCTGCTAACAACAGGCACAACAAAGCGTTGGCGAACTGAATATAAGTAATGTAACTAAGCATCTGATCTATCTCTGAAATTATGCCTAATCATACCTTTAGACTGTAGGACCTGAAACCTGTTTTTTAAGACCTCGATCCTGTTTTGAGTCGAGCGCAGGGACAAAAAAGCACAGAGTTGCTGGCAGTTCATCACAACAGGAAACTTTTATGCACCACTCTTTTCTTTCTGTCAAAAACCCTTTTATCCGTATCAGTGTTTTAAGCATGCTGATAGCCAGTGCTGCTGTGCAGGCCGAGTCTTTGCTGATCCGTAATGTCCGCGTTATAAGTGATGGCGTTAGTGGCGGCAGCACTGGTGATCATCCACAAGTTTCAGCCGCGCAGGACGTGCTGATTAATAACGGCAAGATTCAGGCGATAGGCGCAAAACCAGGGCAGGCTGACAAGCAGATTGATGGTACTGGTAAATATCTGATCCCCGGGTTGATTGACAGCCATGTGCATTTAGATGGCATACCCGGCTACAGGGGCCAGGATGCAAAAGATGAGTTGATGCTGCAACAAGCCAGAGCTCAGATGCCACGTAGTTACGCTTATTTTGGTTTTACCACTGTGCTGGATTTAACAGGGGATGCGGATTTTATTACCAACTGGAATAGTGCACCGGCTGGCCCCAAAGCCTATTTTTGTGCGCCAGTGGTGATCCCTAATGGTTATCCGGCGGTGTTTTTTGGTAAAGAGGGCCAGTTTCAGCTCAAAGGCAGTCAAACCATGTTGTATGACCCGGCTCAGCCCAATGTCTATCCGGCCAGTTTTAACAAAGAACAACATAGCCCTGCTGCTGTGGTGGCTTTAGCCAAACAGCTAGGCGCCCGTTGTATCAAGGTATTTTATGAAACAGGTTTTGGTGCACAACGTAATTTGCCTGTGCCTTCTGTAGCGCTTATCAAAGCTGTAGTTGCACAGGCCAAACACCAGGGGCTGCCTGTGTATTTGCACGGTAACTCGCAGGCTGCTTATGAGTTTGCGCTCGAGACCAAAGTAAATACCCTGGTGCATGGTTTATGGCATCCCCATAAAGGTGCAGAGCCAGAGCATAATCACAGCAAACTGCAGCAGATGGCTGATCAATTGGTAAAAGCCGGGATAGCAGTTCAGCCGACCATTCAGGTGCTTTATGGTGAACAGGAATTACTGAACCCGGCATTTTTCCACAACCCACAAGTGCAGCATGCCATACCAAAAAGCCTTATCCAGTGGTATCAAACTGAAGCAGGGCAGTGGATGAACAGGGCGCTGGCGGACAACTTTGCGCCAGCACAAAATCCGGCTCAGTTGTATCAGCAGATCAAACAGGCTTATCAGCAACCTTTGAGTCTGTTGCGCCAGATGACGGCAGATTTAAATCAAAAAGGAGCTGTGTTGCAGTTTGGCAGCGACACGCCAAGTGGTCCTTTTTACAGCCAGTTTCCAGGCATCAATGGCCGCTGGGAAATGGATCGCTGGCTGGAAGCAGGTTTGAGTTTAGCCCGGTTATTCAGCGCTATGACCAGCGGCAATGCCAAAGCTTTAGGCCTGCAAGACCAGATAGGTTTTGTTAAAACAGGTTTGGATGCTGACTTATTGTTGCTTGGAAGCAACCCGCTGCAGACTGTGACAGCTTATGATCAGATAGAGCTGGTGATCCTCAAAGGCAAAGTACTGCAACGTACTGAGTTATCTGCAACTGAACAGCACCAGGTGCTTAAAGAGCAGGAAAACTAAGCGTCGTGCCACTCTTTCACCAGCCTGGCCGCTGGCAGTTCCCGGGCTAAAGCCGCCCCTTGCCCGGCCCATTGCACAGTAAAATCTTTGCTGCCATGCTTGGCTGCGGCAGCGACCAGAGCTTTGGCTGCGTCGTAGGCTATAGGGTAGTCGGGCAGGGGCGGCGCATTCACTTCGACTTCCTGATAAAAACTATTAGGCAAACCCCGGGCTGGCCGGCCTGAGATAACGCTGGTAAAACGGGTTTGACTGGCCAAAGGACTTTTCAGATTTGCTCTGTACTGCTGATTCGCCGCAGATTCAGGGCAGAGTAAAAAGGCAGTACCCAGCTGCACTGCACTGGCACCTGCGGTCAGCATCTGCGCAATGGTTTTACCATCCATAATACCGCCCGCAGCGATCAGAGGTTTAGTAGTCCGGCCCCGCAGGGTTTGCAGCAGAGTTAAAGTATCAAGTTGTAAGTCGGGTTGCTGTGGGTTAAATACACCTCTGTGGCCTCCAGCTTCTATGCCCTGAGCCACTATCGCATCGACACCTGCTGCTTCAGCTTGCCGTAATTCATCAGGATTAGTGACACAAGCCAAAGTGTAAATACCGGCTTGTTGCAAGTTGTGGACTATGGCCTTGGCCGGCACTCCAAAATGAAAACTGACCACTGCTGGTTTTTCTTCCAGCAGCATCTGTTGTACATCTGTTGCGACCAGAAAACTTAAATAAATCTCCTGCAAAGCTGTGGGCACTGATGCAGCAAAACGGGCGAAATAGGGCGCCAGATGTGCCAGCCATTGCTGCTCTACGTCCGATTTAGCAACTGCGGGCTGATGGCAAAAGACATTGACGTTAAAAGGCTGGCTGGTCAGCAGCCTGGTCGCGCGGATCATGGCTCTGGCCTGTTCACACTGACTGGCGCCAATAGCAATGGAGCCTAAAGCACCGGCATTGGACACTGCAGCCGCCAGCTCTGGCGTCGAAACACCAGCCATAGGCGCCTGAATAATGGCATAGCGGATACCTAATCTTTGGCAAAACTGATGGTTCATGCTGTGCTCTCTGGCTTTTTTTTGACCCTACTATAACTGAAACTCAGACAGGCTGCGGCAGAAGCATGGATCAGGTCTTCATCACCAGCTGTTGGACTAATTCAATCACAGCTTTGAGTTGAGGCTGCTGCATTCGGTTGGGTTGGCAGGAAAACCATAGTTTGACCAGCTGCTCTGTGCGGCCTAGTAACTGTACTTCGCCTTTTAGTTCTGCATCCAACGCATTGTCAGCATGCAATAAACCTATGCCGGCAGCACCAGCTATCAGGGATCTTGTCATCTGTTCCTGATCCACTTTAATGACTTTTTCCGGATAAAAAGCATGGCTGGCGAAAAGCCCTGCTGCAGCCCGGCCACAGCAGGTGTCCGGCTCTGGCAAGATCCAGGGCAACTCTGCCAATTGTTGCCAGTCAGGTGGAGAGGTTGTAATCACCCAAGCTGTTGGTGCTGCAATATAAATCCCATAACTGTCCACTTCGATATGATGCAGTGCCGGATCTGGTGCTGCACTGGTATAAAATCCGGCGTCGACTTTGCCTTGCAAAACCGCTTGCTGTATTTCTGCAGAGCTACCGTAGTGCATGCGGATATCTAACTTTGGGTACTGTGTTGCAAGCTGATTCAGCAGTTGCCCCAGTAGTTTAGCGCTGGAGCCACGGTTGGATCCAAGCCGGACACAACCATGTAATTGAGCTTTTAAGCCTTTGGCATCCAGCAGCAATTCTTTCTGTAGCTGTAGCAGTTGTTCGGCTTTGCTAACTAAAGCCGCACCCTGAGTACTCAGGCTCATGCCTTTAGCCGTTCGGTTAAACAGCTGCAATCCCAGTTCATCCTCCAGCGCTTTAATATGGGCGCTGACAGCAGGCTGACTTAAAAACAACAGTTCAGAAGCTTTAGTGATACTGCCTTCGGTCGCTACTGTGACAAAGGTTTTTAGCTGATAAATATCCACTGGCAGGCTCCTGAACTAAAAGATTACAGCATACTGAATAAGCGACCAGACAAATACAAGCCAAGGCCAAAAACACTGTGCGTCAGCAGGCTTTTGAAGCGGGCTTTTGTCGGTGAAGCTGTTTTTGATGCGGCTATGCCGGAACCTAAGGCGGGTTGCATCAGAAAAAAAGGAAATACCAAAGTAGCCACACCCACCAACAATGCCAGCCACAAGCTGGGATTTTGCAGCCATAAACCATGATTAGGTACAGTCAGCAGCAACGCAAACAGGACACCAATGACATAATGACTGACCCAGCCAATCAGGCATTCAGCTTTTTGTGGTGCGGCCTTGCTAATGCTCTGATGCCGGAACACCCCAGATCTCATATGGCCAATCCAGCGGCCGACCAGACAAAAACTCATCGAAGGCACTTTAAACACTGTGCTCAGCAACCAGCCCCATAAATCCATCACTAAAGTGGCGCCAGTGCCAATCAGTATGGCAGCTGTCAGTTGTTGTAATTCAATCATAAACCAGTCCTCCAATCAGACCAGACTGTTGTGCTTAGGGGCGCTAATCACCAAAGTCACCAGTTTGCGCACCAGTGGTGTTATCAGCACTATGGTTGGAAAGGCAATGACAAAAGCAGCAGACCAGGCTTTTAGCCATAGCAACAGCAGGTCAGTTACCCAACCCAGGTTCAGCGCTGTGATACAAAACGACATCACACCGGACATCAGTAACGACATAAAAAATGAAAATACATAGGGGCTATAGCGGCTTGGGATCATCATCAATTTCCTGTTATACCCTTCGTACTTGAAGCTGCAGCATTGTTGACTGCGTGTCTTCGCCCCAGTCACATAGGTAAACTATGCTCCTGGGGTCTCACACACTTGTCGCCTCCCTGCAACTCCAATTACTTTGGGTATGTTTCTACGGTTTAGGTGCTTTTGCAAAACACCGGACAAGACATAGTCTGCTCTGACTCCGATTTCTGATCCAATTGCATCTTTGGAAGGGAGACCTCAGTTTTTCTGAGGTCTTAAAAGAAGGCTCTGGCCGGATAGCCAGAGCCTGTAGTTACCATCACTTAGATAAGAGTCTGGATTGTTGCCTCCATATGTCTTATCAACTTAAGGTAAAACCTGCATCCACTACTAAATCCTGACCATAAATACCTCGGGCTGCGTCCGACAGCAGGAAGACAATGGCGTCGGCTACTGCTGAAGCTTCAAGGAATTGACCTGTTAATAAACGCTGACAGACTGAAGTTGCCACTGAATTCAGACTGGTTTCATCCAAACCTAAACTGCCCCAGATGGGTGTAGCAGTAGGGCCGGGCGACACCAGATTAATCCGGATCCCGGCTTTGGCTAACTCAACGGCCAGAGTGCGGGCTTGCGCTTTGAGTGCACTTTTTGACGCTATATAAGCGGCCAGTCCAGGGAAGGTGATGGCAGATAAGAAAGTCGCAATAAAAACTACGGAAGCCTGTGAAGCGAGTTGGTTGCGTAGTACCGCCAGAGTATTTAAAGCTCCGGCGCCATTGACTGCCCATTGCCGGTTAAAAGCTTCGGTATCCAGACTATCACCCAACTGAGCTATACCAGCGTTAGGCACCAGATAATCCACAGGACCAATTTGTTTGGCCAAAGCGGCCAGTTTGTCCAGATCTGCGACCTGGGTCACATCACCCTGGCACCAAATCAACTGCTCGCCATAATGAGACAACAGAGGCGCCAGTTCGCCTTTTTTGCGCGACATGGCCAAAACCTTTACTCCCTGATTTAATAAGGCCGAAGTGACGGCTAAACCTATACCTGAACTGCTTCCTGTAACAACGGCAAAACGGCTATTTTTTGTATTGACTGGCATAAAAATCCTCTATTAGTGTCAGATCACTCCTTCTTGTCAGTACAAAAGTTAAGCCACTTTTATTTTCTATATAAATCAATGATTAAAGATTTTTGAGAGTCTTTTTGACTCACATGATTGTGTGTCATAAAGACTCTTTTGTGTTTCTTTATCCTGGAGGGGGTGGTCAAAACGGCAAGGGGGAGCAACAACAGTTACAGCTGATGCTGTTATACGGTGGGGATTCGGTTGGGGCCTGGCAAAAACTTAACTATCTGAGAATACTCCTGTTTGATTACGGCCCTGAGCTTTAGCTTTATAAAGAACCAGATCTGCCGCTTCGATCAGTTGTTTTTTGTCACTGAATTTTTCAGCACTGGCCAAACCTATACTGACTGTGAGCTGGCGCAGTGGCCATTCATGATTGGCGACCACCAGTCTTAATTTCTCCAGGGTTTTGTAAGCTGCAACCCGGTCTGTGCCTGGTAAAATCAGAACAAATTCTTCGCCGCCGTAACGGGCAAAAAAGTCATAGTTTCTGCAATGGCGCTGAAACAGCCTGGCGACTTCGGCAAGAGCCTGATCACCTGCGGCATGACCAAAACTGTCGTTAAAACTTTTAAAATGATCAACATCTATCAGTGCCACTGTAAAAGGCTGACCTGTCCTTTGCCAGCGGGCAAACTCAGCTTCAAATCTTTGATCAAAAGCCCGCCTGTTATTCACCCCGGTCAGCGCGTCCGTCATGCTGGTCTGGTGCAGTTGTTCACTGAGCTTTTTGAGTTCCAGCATGGCGATGACTTGTCTGGAAAGTGCCTGCAAAGAATCAATTTGCCTCTGATTCAATTGCTTAGGCTGATAATCGAATACACAAATAGTGCCTATCACATAACCTTCGGGATCAACCAGAGGTGAGCCGGCATAGAATCTGTATTCCGGACCTTGAGTGACCATAGGATGAGTTTTGAATCTGCTGTCTAAGGTCGTATCTGGTATCACCATCACTGCGTCAGGAGCTTCCATGGCGTAGCCACAAAATGACTCTTTACGCAGAACAGAGTCTCCCTCAAAGCCAAGCCTGGCAATTAAATTCAGCTCTGTATCATCAGCTTTTGTCACCATGGCCACAGGGGCATCGCAAATATAGCTGGCCAATTGGATGATATCCCGCAGACTTTGTTCGGCCTGGCCAGGTTGTTGTATTGAGCTACCGGTTAAGGTTGGTGCAGCGACACTAAAAACCATATATTCCCCCCGATGTCTAAGCCACTTTTCAGAACAGCTGTAAAGAAAAATGATTAAACCGTTGATTTAACTCTAGCATAGCTCTGTCAGACTTGGCGTTATCATCTTTCACTGCGAAGAGGAGCAGTCTATCCCTTCGGCTCTGAGTTGCTGCAGCAAAGGGTCCAGCAAGGGTTGGTACTTTTGCCAGCGTCCAACTGAATTGGTATTGATAGGCTGGCGCACCTGAACTTTGGATGCTGTTGATACAGGAGCCTGATTCTGCTCGCTGTGCAGACAGGCTTCTTGCCAGCTTAAATCACAAAATCCCAGTAATTCAGCGATCTGCTGTTTTGGATCCTGGACCAGAGCTTCATAACTTTGCAGCCGGAAATTGGCCAGATTTTGCTGTTGCCAGAACAAAGCCAGCCGGTGAAAACCAGCATAAAAAGCTGCAATGTGCTTAAGCTGAAAGGCATAACGGTAATAAGGACTGCCAAGGGAAAACAGCGCTCTGTAGTTGCCAAGGCAAGTGTCGACAGGATGGCGCATCATGCAGATGATTTTGGCATTTGGCAAAGCGCGGCGTATCAGGTCTATATAAAAAAAGTTAAAAGGCAGTTTGTCGATAAAATGGGCTTTGCCACCGGTCACCACTCTGCTGCGCTGCAGATAACGTTCACCTAAAGCGTTAAAATCCAAAGCATAAGCTGCGGTTAAGGTTTCCGGATCCAGCACTTTATCACTGCTTGTTGCTGTCAGCTCTTTTACCGCTAAACCAAAGTCCTGCAACTCGCCTGCGGATAACACCTCGCTGTGACTGGTTAAAATTCGCTCCACTAAGGTAGTGCCTGAACGGGGCATTCCCAGAATAAAGATGGGTTCGCGGCTTTGACAACCGGCAGCGCTGTGCACCGGGGTATCAGCATGTTGTACCGCAGCGTCAAACAAAACCCGGTCATCTTCCGGCTGATAGCTCAGGCTTTGAGATTTCACTTGTTTCGCCTGATGCAGCTCTGCCATTGCGGCTGGATAGTTGTGGATGGCTTCGTATTCTTTCGCCAGCGCATGGCCCAGATGCAGCAAAGCGTCGGCGGAGCGGACACTGGTTTTTACCTCTGATAGCTGATTGATCCTGGCCTGAGGATCTGTGGTCATGGCCAGATCACTCATCGCATAATGCGCCTGATAATAAAAGGGCTCCAGTTGCAAAGCCCGCTCAAAAGCCGCTTTGGCCGCTGCAAAATCGCCGGTAAATTTCAGGGATACGCCAAGGTTGTAAAAATAGGGCGCTTTGTTGGCTTGAAGCTGTGTGGCCCGCTGTAAGTAACTCAAGGCCAGTTGGTGCAAACCTACCCGGCTTAACGCCACCCCTAAGGTATCTAAAGTTAAAGCCTGGTGGATCTGATCTGCAGGTAAAGATTCAGCTATGGTTTTGGCTTGGTTCAAGGCGCCAATCAGGCTGTAGCCTTTGGCCAGATGGGCCAGATATTCAGCTTTTGCATCCAGGCTGACCGCTTTTTCCATTAAGCGGATGGATTTTTGCACCTGACCATAGTCAAGGTTAATCACACCCAGTAAAAAGTAGCTGTCTGCGTGGTCCGGCTGATGTTCAAGCAACTGAACAAGACAGGCATGCGCTTCTTTAAAGCGCCTTTGCTGAATAAGCTGCAAAGCCTGCTGGTGTTGTCTGGACAAGGCGGTCGGGAGCGTTGAAGTCATAAAATCCTGCAGAAAAATAAGGGCACTGTCCGTGCCCTTGTAAACAACGGTACTAACCTGGCGAAGGTTAAATTTCGAACTGATAGTTAAACTTCATGCCAACAGTCATAGGGATCAGAATGTAATGACCGTAATTCCGCTGTAAGGCCGGATCGTTGACATTCATTTCCGGATAGGTCGCCAGACCTATATCGCCTTTATCACGGCGAACCGAGGTAAAGGCATATTTATCAAACAGGTTGTCGATATAGAAGGTGACAGACCAGCTCTCTTCGGCCAGTTTGGCTGCAATATTACTTAAGGCATACGCAGGTAAGGTTTCCCCGTCAGCACGTAAACCTACTTTGGAAATCACATCACTCTGGTAGGTTAAACCATAGGTCAGATCCAGCTGTTTGCCGTCCAATACCTCGGTTTGATAGTTCACACCTAAAGAGAACTGATGTTCAGGGGAACCCGGCAGACGATCGCCGTCTTTACCGTCGTAAAAGTCCTGTAATTCAGTGCCCTGATCATCCACTACCGCAAACAGGTAAGGCGCATCGCTGGTTAACTTAGCTCTGGTGTAGGCGTAAGTAGCATAAGTGCTGACGCCATTAGGTAAAATGGCCCGAGCTGATATTTCCACCCCTTTGGAGTTGGCTGATGCTGCGTTAGTGATAATAGGTTGCTGGCCATTCACCGTAGCTCCAGATACCTGAGCATCATCCCAATCGACATTAAACACAGCGGCATTAAAGTGCAGTTTGTTTTTAAACCAGCTGGTTTTAAAACCTAACTCATAGTTGGTGGTGGTGTCCGGTGTGAAAATACGTTCATCCGGCAGGGCGCAGACAATTTGACGGTCATCAGGTAAAGGATCCGGACAAGGCGCAACGCCGTTAGAACCACCAATACGGAAGCCTTCACTGACAGTAAAGTAGCCCATCACATCAGAAGTGAACTTATAATTGGTATTAAATTTCAGTAAGTTACCACTATCCTCCGCATTGGCATCTTTGAAATCCAAAGTGATAGCGTCTGAAGGCGCACCTTCAAAAACAGAGTTATAGAGTGGTAAGTCAATGGCTGATTTGGATTTCACATCGTAATCATAAAAACGGGCGCCCAGAGTAAAAGCCAGCTGTTCTGTCAACTGATAACCCAGTTCACCAAAAATGGCTTTTTCCGTGACTTCGGTATCATCGACAGAAATATATTCCAAAGCGTCAGGACGTGGATTACCGCCAGTCTGCCATTCGGTCAGAGCATATTGGTCAAAACCCGGAGTAAACTCCCTGCTGTAGCCTTCAAATTCGGATTTATTATAAAAAGCACCGACTATCCAGCTCAGGTCGCTGTCGCCAGTCGAAACTAAACGCAGCTCCTGGGTAAAGATGTCTTCTTCTTCATCTTCGCGGGTAAAAGCGGAAAAAGCCGGAAACTCTTCATAACCATAATCCAGACGCATTAACAGGTCGGTTTGGTCACGCTGACCATGTTCTTCGGTTTTGGCTAAACCTGTTGCAGAAACCAGTTCGGCAAATTCCAGATCCGCACTGACTTCCAGACTCAGCAGCGAGTTGTCGATATCATTTGGCTCTTCATAACGGTAAGCCGATTCATATTTTCCTACCAAAGGTTTCAGCGGATTGGCTGCACCTAAAGCGTCGTAATGGGTAATACCACGGCCTTCAATTTCTTCATTCTGGAAGTAGTAATTTAAAGTGCCATCTAACCAGTCGTTTGGAGTCCAGCGTAACGCAATACGGCCCGTTGTGGTTTTTTCACCATTGGCGTCAGCTTTACGGTAGATATTGTCGGACACTTCAGCGCTGTCGCTCCAGTCTGGATCGGTCAGCGACACACCGGGTTCACGCACCAGGTAGTTGTAATCTATATAACCAGGGTCGTTCAGATAATTCAGTGAAGCCCGTAAGGCTAAAGTGTCACTGATCAGGGGCAGGTTGAAAATAAAACCCCCTTGTTTACCCAGACTATCACTTTCAGCTGTAGAGGATAAATCGCCGAAAATACTGGCGCTGGTCACGTCAGTTTCTGGTTTATTCAGAATATAACGAATGGCGCCGCCTAAAGTGCCTGCACCATACAAAGTGCCTTGTGGGCCTATCAGTACTTCAACCCTTTCTACATCCACCAGTTTCAGATCTACTGCTGCAGGTAACTCGCCAATGTAGGTGGACACTGTGCCACCGTCAGAGCCTGGGCCTGAAGAGTTGGTATTTAAACCTCGTACTATGATAGGCGAGGCTTCACGGCCACCTTGATCTGTGATGGTTAAACCTGGCACCCAACGCGCTATATCGGCCAGTTCGCTGATGTTTTGCTGGGCTATAACGTCATTGTCTAAGGCAGTGATATTCAGAGGTGCTTCCTGCACTGTTCCGCTACGGCGGGTTGCGGTGACATTAATCACCTCAATTTGTTGTTCCTGAGCTGCCTGGTCTTCAGCGAGCACTGCACCTGCTGGTACAGATAACACTGAAGCAATGGCCAGCGATAACAGGCTGGGTTGAAAATTCATGGAAATTACCTCTGTTGGTCGTGATTTTTTGGCGTTTCATCTGATGAAAGCACAGGAAAAATCATAAAACAATAGGCTCACAAACCGTCTGATGAATTTTAATTCAATAATTAACAAATTAAATTCATTCGGTTGTTTTTGTTTAACTTTTGCTACATCCCTTTGTTTTTCTGGTTTTGTTGGAGGCTATTGCTTGTTGCTGTCACAAAATGAACAGAGTTTTAAATCATAATTATGCAATACGGCTGTGGGTGATTTATTTTTATGCAACAGGTGAGTGATTTTTGTGCATAAAAACCCAGTGCTTTGCTGTTGCTTGACACTATAGAGCTGGCGTCGGATAACAGTGTTTTGTAAGTGCTTTCATTGGGTGGAAATATGAGATCCGGAGGTTTTGTAGCAGGCCTGTTGTTTGCTGTCGGAATGCTTTCTAATGCGGTGGCGCAACAACAAGCTGCTTCATGTCAGGTTGCAGCTGAGGAGCACCACATACTGGACAAAGAACTCTATGCCAATAAGGTGCATGGCTTTTGGCTGGGGCTGAGTATTGCCAACTGGACAGGGCTGGTGACAGAGATGGATAAAATTGGTGGAGAAGGGCCAGCAGGACAGTTTTATACCCGCAAAGACTGGCAAGCCAAAGATCAGCCCAGCATCTGGGGTCAAGGCATTCCGAGTAATTTATCCGCCACTATTGACTGGGTTGTGGCAGACAAAGGTCAGGTCTGGGGTTCAGATGATGACAGCGATATTGAATACATTTATCTGCAACTGATGTACGAAAGCAAAAAGCCGCTGCTCACTGCGGAGCAAATACGGGATGGCTGGCTGGTGCATATTTATAAAGACTCTGAGACACCTTTTAAAACGGCGGAAGGTAAAGCAGAAAACTTCTTATGGGTATCGAATCAGCAAGCTTTTGATTTAATGCAGAAAGAAATTCTTCCGCCTTTCACTGGTATGCCAGCTAATAATCCACATTACGATATGATTGATGCCCAGCTGACTACCGAGGTCTTTGGTATTCTGGCGCCATTTCGTGCTGATATCGCTTCAAAGTTAGCCTATTTACCTATACGTACTACTGCTTATGGTGAAGCGGCCGACATTGCTAATTTTTATGTAGTGATGCACGCGCTTGCTGCAACAGTGGACCCGGCCAAAACCATACAGCCTCAGTTACTGCAGATAGCAAAACAAGCCAGAGCTGAACTGCCATCCAATCAATATCCGGCCAAGATGTTTGATTATGTCTGGTCTTTGTATCAGTCCGGCATTCCGTGGGAAGATACGAGGGACAAGCTGTATCAGCGTTATCAGGTCGAGGCGAAAGACGGCTATGAAATCACTGGCAAAAAGTTGTATTGCAATGGCTGTTTTGCTGCAGGTATTAACTTTGCCGCCAGTTTGGTCAGCTTGTTTTATGGCGAAGGCGATATGCAGGAGACAATAAAAATAGCTGTATTGGCGGGGTGGGATTCGGATAATCCCTCCGCAACCTGGGGTGGGCTTTATGGTTTTATCTTAGGCAAAAGTGGCGTAGAACAAGCCTTTGGTCGCAGTTTTTCTGACAAATTTAATATTCACCGCACCCGTAAAGGTTTTGCCAATAACGGCATAGATAACTTTGATCAGATGGCGGCTAAGGCGACAGCAATAGTGGATCAGGTGGTGATGCAACATATGACTTTGAACACTGCTATTGCACCTGATGCCACCTGCTGGCAGATCCCGGCTTTTGTCGCGCCCAGTGTCAGTCCTTTATAAATACAAGGTACTAAGCACTGTGAATTTGCTGCAAATGTTGACGGATATGCAGCACATGAGCAGCCTGATAGTCCTGATGATTCAGCTCACCATAAGCAAAATGTGGGGTCAGAATGGAGCTTTGAGCAAATTGTTCCAGAGCTTGTAATAAAGATTGCAATGCCTGTTGGGCGGGGATAGCCACATCAAGCTGCGGCATACCCGGAATGGCTTCATCCAACGGGTGATGCATAGCACCTGCAGTTTTAAAAGCTTTGAGGGCGACGGGCCCTACACTGTGGGTGAACCAGCTGGCTTTGTGTTCGGGGTAACCCAGAAAAGAACCACGGACACTTTGCGCCAGATGTTGAAATATCTGGCTTGGGGTCCAGCTGCCGCTGCTGCTGAGTTCTTTTTGTTGTAGCGACTTTAATTGTTCTATCAGGTTATCCCAGTTGGCTGCAAAACCTCTGCTGCCAAGCTCCAGTCCAGCAGTGGCAGCCACAGCCATACCTGCGCCTGTGATTAAAAATTGTCTTCTGTTCATCTGCTTTCCTGTTCTGACATCAAT
>CBIMJC010000066.1:0-15653 GCA_966244125.1 uncultured Rheinheimera sp. | reverse complement strand
ACCCCGCCAGTTCTTCGTCCTTCACGCCAAACTCTTGCCAGAGTTGTTGCCAGACAAATTCCTGACCTTCCATAGCCACAGGGTTATTGACACCGTGCAGCGCCATCCAGTCCAGCTCCTGTTCCCAGCGGCTCCAGCCCCACCATGGAGTTGAATAACCATAAGCACAGACATTCAGGTAAGCGCGTTGTTTAAATAAAGAACTGACCCGTTCAGGCTGATAATCGGCAAATTGTTCGGGTAACGCGATACGGTTGCCTTCCCAGCTGACCGACATAGCGCCAATTTGGCGTAAATACTCATAAGTACCGTAACTTAAAGCCGTCAGCGCATTGGCACTGACATAAAGCCGGCCATCCCGCGCTTCCACCTGATACCAGTCAGGCAAGTCGTCTTGGTGCAGACTAAAATGCACTTGAGGCACTGCGTGACCTACAACACGCTCAAATAACTGCCGTACAGCAGTCACATCAGCAGTTTCAGCAGGGCTGGCTTTTACTGTAGTCACCGCAGTTTGGTTTTGCTGTGGCAATTGAGCCGGTGAACAAGCACCCAGCAGAGCAGTCACCACACAGCAGGCGGCAACACGAAGACGAAACGAATACATGGAATTGTCCTTCTAATCATGTGCTCAGTCAGGAGCCGGCATCAGCCCGGCTCCTGCTGCACTACTTACAGGCTGAAGTTCACACCCAGATAATAACTGCGGCCTATCACACTGGTGGTTTGCCAGGCACGGGTCAGCTCATCACGGTAAGCTTCTTCGTCTTTGCCATTAAGGTTCAGCGCACCAAAACGCACAGACCACTGCTCACTGATGTTCCAGCCTAACAGGACGTCAATCTGATTGCGACCTTCCACAGTGCGGCCTTCACGGGCAAAAAACGCATCTGTGCTGTCCTGCACATAAGGACTGCGGTGATTCAGGGATACACGGGCGCTGTAGTCATCGTTTTCCCAGTAACCTGTGATATTCCAGGTTTGTTCAGAAGAGTTGGTCAGCGTAAAACCTTCGCTTTCATCCACCAGAATACGGGTGTAGTTCGAACTTAAACCAAAACCCGGCACAGGTAACCAGGCATCCAGCCCCTGGTTCCAACCCACTTCATAACCTTTGACGGTCAGCTTTGAACTGTCGTTGTAAATGGCGGTGATGTCATAAATGTTGCCGGCGCTGTCGACACAGTCAGAACCCGACATAGTCAGGTTAGTACCATTGTACTGCGACGGGCAGACCAGCTCGCTGACAGTGCCGTTTTTGATGTCTTTCTGGAACAGGTTGACCGTAAAAGAATCACCTTCGCTGTAGTACCACTCCCAGCCTAAATCCAGTTGGTTGGCGGTTAATGCTGCCAGCTCAGGTTGGCCCAGATTGATGGTATAAGTGCGGGTACCAAAAGAGTTCGCTGCTGAGGTTTCAGAAGCGGCCAACTGAGTATTGGAGGTTAACATAGGACGCACCAGCACTTTAGCTGCAGCTAAACGCACCTGCATATCGTCGTTTAACTCCAGCACCAGGTTAGCACTTGGCAGGAAGTTGTTGTAGTTAAAGCTTTGAGTGGTTTCACCTATCGCCAGCTTAATTTCTTCGTTATCAGATGCGTATCGCCTGTAATGTAGGTATTGATATCACGTTCAGTGCGCTCATAACGGCCACCAATATTACCGCGCAAAGGCAAACCAGCTAGTTCGGTTTCAAAATCTGTCATCAGATAAGCAGAAGTGATGCTTTGATCAATAGAGTAGCTGGACTGAGCCGCAAACAAGGTAGGCACAGTCACACCTTCCGCTACTAAAGCATCGCGGTAAGCCTGAATATTCGGTGCTATCCAGCTGTGCTGAATATCCATTTGGTTATCGAGAAAATCTGACACCAGATAACCATATTCAGCCATCGAAGGTAAATCGGCCGGATCGGCATCACCTATAGCCGCCCTGTCGGTACGGTACACAGCCCGATCCATAGTTTCGTTCCGGTATTTCACACCAGCTGCCACATTGGTCAACCAGCCCCACTCCAGACCACGTTCTGCGTCAAACTGCACTGCAGTTTCATCCGATTCCATTAAACGACTGGCACCATTGGGGTATTCATTACGTGGCATCACAGCCGGATACAAAGCCGGGTCTGCCAGATTATCGGCAATATTAAAACTGATATTGGATGGGTCTGAAATGTCCAGCGTAGCGCGCGAAATCACTGTGGCCAGAATAGCAGCTTCTTCATCGTGATTTGCTTCACCTGCGGTGTAATGCATCACACTGCTGAAGGTCCAGTCTTGCCAGTCGTAATCCAGCTCCAGGGTATAAGCTTCTGAGGTGGCGTCTTTATCTTCCAGCTGACGGTTATTTTCCGTGGTGAAGTTGTCAATCTGAATACTGTTATAAACCCCATTGACCGCATCACCTAAACGGGTGATCTGGTTGGCGTTAAACAAAAATACCTGCTGATTTAAATCCTGTTTGGTGTCGTCGCCTGCGTACACTGTAGTCAGTTTGGCTTCAAAGGCGCTGGTGGGTTTCCACTGCACAGTGCCGTTAAAAAGTTCACGCTCTGTTTCCCTGTCGATACGGCGGTAACGTGGCCGGCGTGGTGTCACTTCATCCGTAGCTGAGTCAACAAACCAGCGATCCATCCAGAAGTTATCTACCCTGTCATCCAGTTCCTGATAACCAAAGTTCAGCAACACCCCCACAGTGCCGTTGGCAAACTGGTCGATGTAAGTGGCGTTGGCTTTCGGAGTAATGTCGTCCGTTGGCGAAAACTCTGAGTACTGGCCTTTGCCTGATAATAAAATTTTGCGTTCGCTAAAAGACAAAGGCGACGCTGTATCAATATTAATGGTGCCGGATAAACCACCTGCATCCATATTGGCGGTTGGCGATTTGATCACTTCAATAGTGGACGCCAGTTCAGTCTGAATAATGTCAAAACGAAAACCGCTGGTGAAATCTGCACTGGCCATGGTCTGGCCATTTAAGGTGGTGCGGGCGTATTGAGAGCCTAAACCACGGACGCTGATGGTTGAGCCACGACCGTTGACGTTAGAAATTTGCACGCCTGGGATACGCTGTATAGCTTCGGCTATGTTTTCGCTGGGGAATTTGCCGATATCTTCAGTGGTAATAGCATCAGTGACTTTGGTGTCCTGACGTTTGATATCTGCGGCCGCCGCCAGACTGCCGCGGAAACTGACCTGTATCACTTCGACATTTTCTTCGTCAGCCGCTTTGTCCTGCGCATAAGTTGCAGCTGGTACAAATAAAGTCGCCAGTACAGAAGCTAGTACTGTCTTTTTTCCAAAACTGTGTTGATTCAACCTGTTCATGCCTGTGCTCTCTTTGTTGCCAATCATTATTTTTGTGATCGTCTTCCCAGTGGTCCGGAACTTTCTGATCGGTGATTTATTCATCACTCAGAATTTAAGTTAGCACCCACCTGTCAACGTTGTCAATAAAAAATCTGACAACGTTGACAAAGATTTTAAATCATTGATTAACAACAAATTTATAGGGGAGTAGCGACTGAGTCTCTGATCACAAGCTCTAATTTAAAGCCAAAATGGACAGGGGGTTGTTCTGGTTCAAGCATCAAGGCAATCAGCATAGAAGCCGCTGTAGCAGCTATTTCTGCGTTAGGTTGATGGACTGTGGTCAGACCTGGCCAGGTCTGGCGGGAGAAAGGACTGTTTTCAAAACCTACTATAGATAAATCCTGCGGAACCCTCAGTTCACGTTTACGGGCCACATAGAGTGCCCCTGCTGCAATTTCATCGTTACAACCAAAAATTGCTGTGGCCTGGTGTTGCTGCAACAGCTGTTCTGTCATCTGCACACCTGAATCAAAGGTGAAGTTGCCTGAAATCACCAGATCCTGCTGCACGTCCAGGCCCGCCTGTTTTAACGCGGCACAATAACCACGGTAACGGCCTAAAGAGGATTTGTGGTCCTTATGGTAACCCAAAAAAGCGATACGCTGATGCCCCTGCTCCAGCAGATGTTGGGTGATGGCCTGCCCGGCCTGCTCATCATCAACATAAATGGTTGGGCAAAGTTCGTCCGGCGGTTCAGCGCCGGAGACAATACGAACCACTTTGGCTTCCTGCTCCAGCAATTGCTGCACCAGCTCAGTGCTTTCAGACAAAGGCGGCGTCAGTATCACCCCACCGACCTGGTTGGTGCCTATCATGCTGGTCAGTTCTTGCCTGACCTGCTCCGAGCCAGAATCCGTTGGATGGATCACCAGCTCAAAACCTTTTTTACGACACTCGGACAAAATGCCGTTTTGCATTTCAATCACATAGTGACTGTTTGGATTGTCGTAGACAAAAGCCAAAGAAAATGGCGCAGTGCGCATCAGCCGGGCTGTGCGGTTCGGCTGGTAATTCAGCTGCTCTATTACAGCCTGAACCCGGCTTCTGACGTCATCGCTGACCCAGGCTTCGTTATTCACCACTCTGGATACGCTTTTGAAGGAAACGCCAGCTAAACGAGCCACATCTTTGATCGTAGGTTTTTTAACCGCCATAGCATCCAATCTGCAGTACAGACTTCAATAAATCGTCATAAGTTACGGAACTGCCTGATAAAACTTTACAATTCCAACTCAGGCAACTTTATACCTTCACCCTAAAGCTGTCCAAGGATCTTTTCTGGTGCTGCGGAATTTTTCACTCTGGCTGATGCCGATCACACTGAGGCGATCGGCCTGGAGTAATCAGATACTTACCAGTTAAACATGGTGCCATCTTCTAACCGGTTCACCGGCAGATAAGCACGTTGGTACGGGTATTTGGCGGCCAAGGCTTCATCTATATCGACACCATGACCTGGTGTTTCACCAATTTTCAGGTAGCCCTTGTCAAAGTGATAGTCATGCGGGAACACAGCATCGGTTTCCGGTGTATGACGCATATATTCCTGAATACCAAAGTTAGGCACCCAGGTATCAAAGTGCAGCGCAGCACCCATAGTGACAGGGCTTAAATCGGTCGCACCATGGAAACCAGTACGGACATGATACAGCTCAGCCAGATGAGCAATGCGGCGTAAATGGGTGATCCCCCCACCATGGACTATGGTAGTGCGGATATAGTCAATCAGCTGTTCGCTGATCAGTTGCTGGCAGTCATGGATAGAAGCAAACACCTCACCCACAGCTATAGGCGTAGTGGTATGGTGACGGAATAAACGGAAACCTTCCTGCAATTCAGCAGGCACTGCATCTTCCAGCCAGAATAATTTATAGGGTTCTAAAGCTTTACCCAACTGAGCTGCTTCAATAGGCGTTAAGCGATGATGGGTGTCGTGTAATAAGTGATGTTCAAAACCATAAGTCTCACGCAGCGTTTCAAACAGCTTAGGCACAGAGTTTAAATATTTGCTGGTCGACCAGAGATTTTCAGTCGGCAAATTACCATCTGCTGGTTCGTAATACATTTTATCGCCGGACACACCATAAGTGCTGGCAAGACCCGGTACGCCGGTCTGAGCACGGATGGCTTTGTAGCCCATATCGATGTAACGCCCTACTTCAGCCACGGTTTCGGCTATATCACGGCCATTGGCATGACCATAGACCATCACCCCGTCACGGCTGCGGCCCCCCAGCAACTGATACAACGGCATATTGGCGGCTTTGGCTTTAATGTCCCACAGCGCTACGTCTATTGCAGCAATAGCTGTCATACCAACAGGGCCACGACGCCAGTAAGCGCCACGATAAAAAAACTGCCAGATATCTTCTATACGGCTGGCATCACGGCCGATCAGGCAAGGGATCAGGTGATCCTGTAAATAACTGGCCACAGCCAGCTCACGGCCATTCAGGGTCGCATCCCCTATGCCATATAACCCCTGATCTGTGGTGATTTTAATAGTGACAAAGTTCCTGCCCGGGCAGGTGACAATAACTTTTGCATCAGTAATTTTCATACTCTTCCTCAAAGTGACGGCTGACGACAAGGCTGCAACAGACTCAACAGTGGTTTTGACTGTCAGGCTTGAATTGTGCCGGTCGACAGATTAGATTGGTCGGGCCTATTGATTAAAACTAACATTTGGCCCGTCCAATTTGCAATATTAAATATTTGGTCAGACCAAAAGTAAACCTGAAGCCACCATGACACAAAGAACAGACTCCACCCTGACACTGGGTAACAAAGCTGGTAAATCCACCAGCCCACGCTTGTACTTATTGATCGCCGATAAGCTGGCGCAAAACATTGCCAATGGTGAACTGGATCCGGGCGACCGGCTGCCGGCTGAACGTGATTTAGCGCAGCACTACGACGTCAGCCGCCAGACAATACGTGAAGCTTTAATAGCGTTGGAAGTCTCAGGACTGGTCGAAATTAAGCCGGGTTCAGGGGTTTATGTGCTGAAATCTGCGGCGTTAAAAAGCTCGATTTTGACCGATGACGCGCCTGGTCCTTTGGAGATTATGGAAGCACGGCTATTCGTAGAAGGTGATGCTGCTGCTTTAGCTGCAGAGCGCATCAGCAATGAGGAATTGCTAAAACTCAAAGCCTATTTAAACCAGATGACAGCTTTAGTGGCGGCACAAAAAACCGCTGAAGCCGAAGCTTTTGATGGCAAATTTCATCAGCTGATCGCCAGCGCCACCCGCAACAGCGCCTTGCAGTCTATGGTGGAATGGTTATGGACTTTACGTGAGTCGTCGGAAATCAGCCGGGCATTTACCGAAAAAGTCCGCCGCCAAATGGCGGGCCCTAATATTCAGGCGCATGAAAAAATTTATCAGTGCTTAAGCCGTCGTGATGCAGCAGGCGCCAGAGCAGCGATGCAGGAGCATATAGCTCAGGTTACAGAAACTTATGTTGTATTGATCGCGGACTGATCGATGCCATCTACGGACAAGCCACCCCATAATTGGCCTGTCCAATTTTATCTATCCGGACTCAGGTTTAGTGGCTAACACAAATAAAAGCCCGGGTTCAGCCTTCTGAGCAGACAAAGTCCAGTGGTGCGTCAGCGCAATCTCCTGACAGATGGCCAAACCCAAGCCTGCACCTATATCCCTTCGGTGTTCGCCCCGCCAGAAACGGTTAAAAAGCTGGGGCAGTTCGTGCTCTGCCACACCAGGGCCAAAGTCCCGCACTGTCAGATGATCAGCCTCTAAGGTCAGCACCACTTCTGAGCCAGCAGGTGCATGCTGAATGGCGTTTTCCACCAGGTTTTTCAGTAAGGTAAACAAAGCCCCTTTATCGGCCTGCCACACTGCGTTGTGACTCTGATCTTTTAATTGCAACTTCACGCCTGCAGCATCGGCCATACGTTGTAAATAAGACAGCACTTCAGCTGAAACTTGTGCCGGTTCCACAGCACTGAACTTATAGTTTTGTTCTTCGCTGACTTCGGTGAGCAGCAACAACTGCTGCACCTGACGGGACATATATTTCACATCACTGAGTAACCAGTCACGTTCTTCATTTTCCTGCATCAATTCCAGCTGAGCGCGGATCAAGGCCAGTGGTGTTTTCAGCTCATGTGCGGCTGTAGCTAAAAACTCCTGCTGCAAACGATAGCCCCGCTCTAACCTGTCCAGGGCTATATTAAAACTCTGGACCAAAGGCGCAATTTCGGTCGGTACATGATTTTCCTGTAAACGTTCCTGCAAGGAACGGGGTGAGATTAAAGCCGCTGCCTGCGACAGCTTATGCAAAGGTTTTAAGGTATAACCCAAAGCAAAATGCACGCAGGCACCAAACACAAAAAACAGCACTAAGGACAATAAAATCAGACCGTCTTCGATAAAACGTAAGGCAAAAGTATTGTGGGCAAAAAACATAAAACGCCGGCTGACCGCCACCTGAAAAAACCAGGTTTTGCCCTCATGCACTCTGACACCAGTAGCGGCGTCCATCATGATGCCATTTTGCTGAAATTCAAAAGGCCCGGCTTTTAGTGGCAACTGCTCCACAGCAGACCAAAAATCAGGTGCCGCTTTAGACGCCAGCGCCACTTGCCTGTTTTGATCCAGTACTCTGAACGCTATTTCGTTGTACAGGCTCTCAAACAACCAAAGGTACTCTTCGTCAGCCACATGAACAGGTAAACCTTCTGCATTAAACTGCAGATGTTCGGCCAATTCGGCTGAAAAATCGTTGATATCGTTTTCTGACAAAATATTGTTCTGAACGCTAAGAGCGGCGAACACCACCAAAGCAATCAGGCTGACACTCAAAAACATGCCAGCCACATAAGCCAGCTGCATTTTAACGCTGATGCTATTTCGGTGAAGCCGTCTTATTAAACGCATCATATCCAGGCTCCCTCACCGCTGTTTAGGTATTCCGGTCTCAGTAAACACATAAGATCCAGGCTCTGCTACTGAAACTATTGAGGGATTTTTGGTTGTGCAAGCGCATAACCGACCCCTCTGACATTGATGATCTGACAGCGCGAACCAATGGCCGCCAGCTTTTTACGGATACGGTGCAGCACTACATCCAGCGCATTAGGAGTGACGGCCTCACTCAATCCCCAGGCAGCAGCTTCCAACAGGTTGTGCCGTACCGTTTCACCGGATTTTCGCATCAAAACAAAGAGTACCTGCAGTTCAGCCTGAGATAACAGCTGGCTTTTATCCGCACAACAAATCAGGTTTGCAGCGGGTTGCAGCACTAAATCACCACAAACCGGCTCCAGCGACTGACGTTCGGCGGGTCGTCTCAGCAAAGCCTTTACCCGGGCAACCATCTCTTCCATTGCAAAAGGTTTGGACAGATAGTCATCCGCACCGGATTCTAAGCCATTGACTCTGTCGTGTAAGGCATTACGCGCAGTCAGCACCAGACAGGGAATATTATTGCCTGCATCACGCAGCCGTTGCAGCAAGTGCAGACCATCCCCATCCGGTACCCCTCTGTCCAGCACCATGGCCTGATAAGGCATGTGTTGCAACGCCTGCCAGGCGTGATCAATACGCTCAAACGTATCGACCACTATGCCGGCAGGTGCCAGGCCCTTGCTGATCAGCAGAGCCAGGCGTTTATGATCTTCAAGCAACAGGATGCGGTTCATCAGAAACGATAAATGTAGCCAAGTATGACCCGGCTTTCTGTTGAACTGTCGACCAGCGGGCTGTCCTTGATTTCACTGGCAAGACTGGTGACAGCAAGATCCAGCATCAGCATCTGGTTCCGATCAAACATATACATGGCACGTAATCCAATTTCAGTATTCAGACCAGCTTCGCCCTGATAAAAGGCCCTGTCGCTTCTGACTTCGTCAGCGCGGACTCCATAGTAATAATCCACATAGTTTTTATCGACCTGACTTAAGACAACACGGGGCGTCAGCATAAAACGCTGGCCTATATGCCATGTCCGCTCAATACCAAGATTGATCACTGAACCATCGCTGTCGCCTGACACTTCAGTCAGCCACTCCAGACTGACAGTTAGCAGCGGATTTTGCCACTCTGCCGCAGCGCCAGCCCAAAAGCCGCCTTTGCGCTCTTCCATGCCATTAAGAATTGGGGTTTCGTCCGGGTCATTGTCAGAAAAATCGTATTCGCCAACCAGACTGAAATTGAATCTGTTGCTGTCATTCAGCTCCAGGCCCGGCAATTTGTACTTCAGATTAGGGCCGAGCACTTCAATATACTCATTCTGATAGGAAATAAAAGGAATGACGCTGCTATCCCTGTCCATATCGGTGTAGGCCTTCTGGCTGGACACTGCACCTATGCCCAGGCCCCAGGACGAGCCCTGCTCGTCTTCTGCCTCTTGCGCGGTCAAAGGGAAACAAAGTAAAGCTATGGCCACAGCCAGGCCTCGTCTGACAAAACCGGGTTCAGTGTTATACAAGAGTGATGACATAAAAAAGCTTCCTTTTTAAATAATGGTCAATAAAACCACTTCATAATCACAGCTCTGACTTACCCGACACTTACAAAACTATTAATTTTTATTTTTCTTTTCGCAGCCTTTCGTAAGTTTCCTGAAAGCTATTGCATCCGATAGTTCGGCATCACCACATTTTGGATGAGGCCAACAGATGCTTTTACATCAGATCAATCACCACAGACTCTCAGCCCTTTGCTGCCTTTATTCTGAACAGGGAGCAACAGCATGCCAGGCATAAAACATAAGCTGACACTAAGTTCAGGCCTTGTTGTAGCGGCCGCTGCGCTTGGCATAGCCCTGTATGGCCAGGAAAGCGATTCTTCGCCCAATGCCAACGCAGTAGACTCCACCCTGGGTGCAGAAAAACCCGTACTTGCGGTCACAGCTATAACCCCACAGCTGTCGGAAATGACGGACAGCATTACCGCGCATGGCAATGTGTTGGCCTGGCAGGAAGCCAGTATTGGCACTGAAGCCGATGGCTTACGCCTGCGCGAAGTCAGGGTCAATGTCGGCGACACTGTGACTAAAGGTCAGCTGTTGGCCAGTTTTGCCTCTGCCCCCTTAGAGGCTGAACTGGATCTGAGCCGGGCCGATCAGGCTGAAGCGGCCGCCTTGTACAGTGAAGCTCAGGCGGATTTAACCAGAGTCAGACAACTCAAAGCCAGTGGCGCTTTGTCCGCTCAGCAAATTCAGCGTTACATCACAGCAGCAGAATCAGCCAAAGCCAGGTTGGATGCCAGCAACGCCAGAGTCAAAACCCAGCAACTACGACTGGCGCAAAGCCGTGTTGTAGCGCCGGATCAGGGCATTATTTCTGCCAGAACCGCCACAGTCGGTGCTGTATTACCCGCAGGTCAGGAGCTATTTCGCCTGATCAGATTTGGCCGGCTGGAATGGCGCGCCGAAGTATCGTCCGACCATCTGGCCCGGCTCAAACCCGGCCTGAAAGCCCGCATCACCTTAACAGATGGCAGCAGTCTTCAGGGTGTGGTACGGGCCTTGTCTCCGGTTGTGGATACTCAAAGCCGCAATGCGGTGGTTTATGTCGATTTGTTAAACACAGGCTCAGCGCGGGCCGGTATGTTCGCCGGAGGCAGTTTTGAACTGGGGTCCACTGAAGTGATGACTGTGCCGCTTAGCGCAGTGCAAATACGGGACGGTTTTAGTTATGTGCTGCGGATAACAGCGGACTCCAGAGTGCTTCAGACCAAAGTCAGCACAGGCCGGCGTACTGCAGACCGGATTGAGATCCGCAGTGGCTTAAAGCTGTCAGACCAACTGGTCAGCACGGGTGGTGCTTTTCTCGGTGAAGGTGATTTAGTCAGAGTGATCACGGAGCAGCAGCCTGCTGCAGACGCGTTACCCCCTTACCCCGGCGCCGACTCCGGCCCCATGATGTAACAGGACAAGCAAATGAATCTGAATCTATCACGCTGGGCCATAGCTACCCCGGCACCGGCCATTGTGCTGTTTATTTTATTGACCCTTGCAGGTTTGCTCAGCTTTAACGCCATGAAAGTGCAGGACTTACCTGATCTTGAACTGCCGACTGTTACAGTTACAGCCTCCTTGCCCGGCGCTTCCCCTTCTCAGCTCGAAACAGAGGTTGCACGCAAACTGGAAAATGCGCTGGCCACAGTGCAAGGCGTCCGGCATATCTACACCAACCTGAGCGATGGTGAAGCCAGTTTAAGTATTGAGTTCAGGCTGGAGCGGCCCATACAGCAGGCTTTGGATGATGTGCGTGATGCAGTAGCCCGGGTCCGCGCCGACCTGCCAGCCGATTTACGTGACCCTGTGATTAAAAAAGAGCAGCTGTCAGGCTCACCCATTCTGACTTACAGCATTGCCTCGGCGCAGCTGGACTCAGAAGCTTTGTCCTGGTTTGTCGATAATGACATCAGTAAAAGCCTGCTGGCTGTCCGGGGTGTCGGCGCTGTCAGCCGGGTTGGTGGAGTCAGCCGTGAAATCCGGGTGGATCTCGACCCGGACAAACTGCGGGCTTTTGATACCACAGCCGCTGATATTTCGCGTCAGCTGCGGCAAGTTCAGCAACAAGGCTCAGGTGGCCGCACCAGCTTTGGTGGCATGGAACAATGGGTACGCACCATTGCCACTGTAGGTACAGCCGCAGAAATCGCCGCTTTGGACTTGAGCTTAAGCGATGGCCGCCGTATTCGTCTGGATCAGGTCGCGCAGGTTACAGACACTGTGTCAGAGCCCCGCTCTGCCGCCTTTTTAGACGGCAAAGCTGTGGTCGCTTTTGAAATTGTCAGAGCTTTGGGTTATGGCGAACTTGAAGTGGCACAAGGGGTTCGGGCGGCGTTAGAACAGCTCAGGCAACAAAAACCCGATCTTCAGATCACAGAGGTTTTTAACCTGATTGACCCTGTCACTGAAAACTATCAGGGCTCGATGCAGCTGTTGTACGAAGGCGCTTTGCTGGCTGTGATAGTGGTTTTTCTGTTTTTGCGCGACTGGCGGGCGACTTTTATTGCAGCCACTGCTTTGCCTTTGTCGGTGATCCCAACTTTTGCTCTGATGCATCTGATGGGCTTTAGCCTCAATACAGTCACCTTACTGTCCTTGTCTTTAGTTATTGGCGTTTTAGTGGATGACGCCATAGTTGAAATTGAGAATATTGAACGGCATTTGCTGATGGGGAAACGGCCTTTTCAGGCGGCGATGGAAGCGGCCGATGAAATAGGCTTAGCTGTGATAGCCACCACTTTTACGCTGGTCGCGGTATTTCTGCCAACCGCTTTTATGAGTGGCGTGATAGGGAAGTTTTTTGTGCAGTTTGGCTGGACAGCTGCAGTGGCCGTATTGTTTTCCTTGCTGGTTGCCCGCTTGTTAACGCCCATGATGGCGGCTTACCTGCTAAAACCCCCTTCGCCTCAGGTAAAACCAGAACCCGGCTGGATCCGCTATTACCTGACACTGATGCACTGGTGTTTAGCGCACAGAGCCATAACAGCTTGTGCCGCTCTGGCATTTTTTTGCGCTGGTATATTTCTGGCCAGCCAACTGCCGGGAGATTTTATGCCGGCGGACGATCAGCAACAAACCCAGATAAGGCTTAGCCTGCAACCCGGCAGCACTTTACAGGACAGCATCAGGTTGGCCGAACAAGCCCGCCATCTTGTTGCCGGACACCCGCAGGTGACACAGGTATACACAGCTATAGGCAGCGGCAGCGCTGGTGAAGAGGATGAAGAAGGGGGTTCAGCCTCTGGTGTTGGCACAACAGTGCTGACGTTAACGCTCCGCCATCGCAGCGAACGTCCGGGCTTACATAAACAACAGATTGACCAGCAGTTGCGTGACTTGCTGGCTGTGCTGCCGGGCGCCCGTATCAAAGTGGGTATGGGCTCAGGCGACAACTATGCGCTGGTGCTGGCCAGTGAGGACAGTCGTCTGCTGGAACAACATGCGCTGAAGGTGGAAGCTGAGCTGCGCTCTATTGCCGGTATTGGTGCTGTGATTTCCAGCGCCAGCTTAGTGCGGCCTGAGCTTATTATCCGGCCTGACTTTGCCAAAGCGGCGGATTTAGGAGTCACAACCTTTGCTATTGCCGATACGCTGCGGATAGCTACAGCGGGTGATTACGATCAGAATTTAGCCAAACTGGATTTAAGCAAACGCCAGATCCCTGTTCTGGTACGGCTGAACGATGCAGCCCGCGCCGACTTTGACAGCCTCAGACGTTTACCCGTTCCCGGTGCCCGTGGTGCTGTGGCCCTTGAACATGTGGCAACACTGCAACTGAGCAGTGGCCCTTCGCAAATTTCCAGATTTAACCGGATGCGTAATATCAGCTTTGAAGTAGAGCTGAACAACCGGCCTTTGGGTGAGGTTGAACAGGCTATTCTGGCGCTGCCCAGTGTTAAAAACATGCCGGATGGCCTATCGCAAAATGCCCTGGGCGACGCTGAAATGATGGCCGAATTAGCCACAGGCTTTACCCTTGCCATGCTGACCGGCGTGTTTTGTATTTATCTGGTGTTGGTGCTTTTACTCAAAGATATGTTTCAGCCCCTGACCATACTGAGCGCTTTGGTGCTCTCTGTACCAGGCGCTTTTCTGGCGCTGTTTATCACAGGGTCCACTTTGTCACTGCCCGCCATGATAGGCCTGATTATGCTGATGGGCATAGCCACCAAAAACTCTATTCTGCTGATTGATTACATCATTCTTGCCCGCAGCGAACATCAGCTCAGCCAGCAGGACGCCATACTGGACGCCTGCCGCAAAAGAGTCCGGCCCATAGTGATGACCACAGTGGCTATGGGCGTTGGCATGCTGCCAATAGCCCTGGGCATGGGCGGTGATCCCAGCTTCCGCGCCCCTATGGCCATAGTGGTCATTGGTGGCCTTATTACCTCCACCTTTTTGAGTGTGCTGGTGATCCCTGTGCTGTACAGCTATGTCGATGACGGCGTGCAGCATCTGAAGCTTTTGGTTTCGCGTAACCAAAACACCAGCCTGCCAGCTACGCATAACCGCAGTTAATCACCCACAGAACAGCTCTGTGAAGCCCTATTCTCAACTCAGGATTTTATAATGACTATCAGCTATTTTATCGTCGCCATAGCCGCATTTTACTGCAGCGCTGCTGTGATTTATGTCTACCGCTGGCGTGGCCAAACACGTTATCCATCCCTGACTCAGTACCTGCGAAAAAGCTGGCCTGTGTTTGCACCACTAAATTGCCTGCTGTATATGGCAACCAAAGCACAAGCCCGCAAAGCCGTATTGGATGCAGATTATCTGCAGAATATCGCAGTGCTGAGAGACAACTGGCAGATCATCAAAGAAGAAGCTTTAACGCTGCAGAAAACCGGAGCTTTTGAAGCCATCAAAACACCGGGCTCCGTTGGCTACTACGATGTGGGGTTCCGCACTTTTTATAAAAGAGGCTGGAGCAAGTTTTATCTGAAGTGGTACGGCACCAGCCACAACTCAGCTTTGCGCTTGTGCCCAAAAACTTTGGCTTTGCTAAACCAGGTGCCCGGCATCCAAGGGGCGATGTTTTCTATTTTGCCCGCTGGTGCAGAACTCAGCCTGCACTCAGACCCTATGGCGAGCTCACTGCGCTACCATTTGGGTCTTGATACACCCAACTCCGCAGACTGTTTTATCAATGTGGACGGCATTGAATGCAGCTGGCTGGACGGCGAGGATTTTGTCTTTGATGAAACCTACTCTCACTACGCCAAAAACAACAGCAACTCATCAAGGCTGATTTTAATGTGTGATGTGGAACGACCTATGAATAGCTTTGGCCGGGCTTTTAACCTGCTGTACCGTTTTATTCTCAAAGGCACGCTGGTGCCTAATACACCGGAAGATAAACGTGGGGTCTTCAGCGCCTTGTTTGCCTCTTTCGCCCCTTTGCGCCAAAGCCGGTTAAAACTACGCACAGAAAAACGCCGCCTGTACAACACACTCAAACTAACGCTGAACACCAGTTTATTAGCCCTGCTCTTCGCCGTCCTGTTCGGCTTTTTCAGCCTGTTTGAAGCTTTTTTGTCGCTGCGTTTGTGGTTATGAGGGTGGCTGGGGATTTTATTAAAAAATCAAAGGTCATGAGAGTTACTGAAATTGTCCGGTAAAACGGCCGCTTAGATGAACTTTCATTTTTAGCCCGCTTGTGTGGCATTAGAGGCGATGTTATATTCAGATATAACTTTGATAGTATTGGAGAACACTGATGCACACAACGAATCTGCGTAAAGTTGGCGGCTCTGTCATGCTGGTCGTTCCACCTGTTTTTTT
>CBIMJC010000065.1:0-15658 GCA_966244125.1 uncultured Rheinheimera sp. | reverse complement strand
ATCGAATTTAAATTGCAACAAGTTAAAGAGAAGTAAAATGGAAAAATTTTCGCTGCCCAAAGACAAGATCAAGATCCTGTTACTGGAAGGTTTGCACCAAAGTGCGGTGCAAAGCTTTAAGAACCAGGGTTACAGCAACATTGAGTATCTGAAGACCTCTTTGGATGAAGCTGAACTGATTGAAAAAATCCGTGACGTGCATTTTATTGGTATTCGCTCACGCACCCAACTGACTGAAAAAGTGCTGGACGCCGCCACTAAACTGGCCGCTATTGGCTGCTTCTGTATAGGCACCAATCAGGTGGATTTAGACGCTGCCCTGATGCGTGGTATTCCGGTCTTTAACGCGCCTTTTTCCAACACCCGCTCTGTGGCTGAACTGGTATTAGGTCAAATCATTATGCTGCTGCGGGGTATTCCTGAGCGTAATGCGGCGGCGCACCGTGGGATCTGGCAAAAAACCGCCACTCAGTCTTTTGAAGCCCGTGGTAAAACCTTAGGTATTATAGGCTACGGTCATATTGGTACTCAGCTGAGCATCATGGCGGAAAACATCGGTATGCGGGTGCAGTTTTACGATATCGAAGACAAGCTGGTATTAGGGAACGCCACACAAGTTGATTTTGGCACTTTGCTGAAAACGTCAGACGTGGTGACTTTGCATGTGCCTGAAACGGCTCAGACCAAAAATATGATAGGCGAAGCAGAACTGGATCTGATGAAACCAGGCAGCATTCTGATCAACGCGTCCCGCGGTACTGTGGTTGATATCGACGCTTTAGCTGCTGTGATGAAAGCGAAAAAGCTGGCCGGTGCCGCCATTGACGTATTCCCGGTTGAACCAACCAGCAATGATGAAGAGTTCTTATCCCCACTGCGCGAATTCGACAACGTGATCCTGACCCCGCATATTGGTGGCTCGACTCAGGAAGCGCAGGAGAATATCGGCTTTGAAGTGGCCGGCAAGATGGTGAAATACAGCGACAACGGTTCTACCCTGTCCGCAGTCAATTTCCCGGAAGTGTCGCTGCCAGAACACAAAGGCCGTTCACGTTTACTGCATATCCACAAAAACCAGCCTGGTATGCTGACCAAAATCAACGAAGCTTTTGCCAAACACGGCATCAACATTTCGGGTCAGTATCTGCAAACCAATGCTGAAATTGGTTATGTGGTGATCGACATAGATTCACTGGACCACGAACTGGCCCTGAATGAGTTGAAGGCTATTCCAGGGACGTTACGCGCCCGCGTTTTACACTGATCTGATTTGGGTCAGAGCTTAGGCTCTGCCCCTGGATGGACTTACCACTCCAAATCTTCAACTAGTGTTCTTAATCTGCGTTGTGTTTTATCCAGCGATATGAGTGTCAGAGCCAAGGCTCTGACACTGGTTAGAACGAATAGACGATTGAAGCTGCGGTTTCTGAGTCTGTGCTTTTCTTATCCACACCTACATCTGAGTCGTACTTAATATTCAGACTTAAACGCAAAGCCAGCTCGTTATTGATTTGAGCTGTGATAGCGCTACGGCTGGTATAGCTGGTGTTATGACCATCTAACGAAATTGCGTATTCCAGAGTTTGTTTGAACTTACTGGTTTCAGAGAAGTGATACTCAAAGTTACCAGCGGCGTACCAAATCATACCAGAGTTACTTTCGCCTTCGGATGGTCTGTCATAGGCCATACCCGGACCAGTTTCGAAGTCTAAGTAGTTCTGACCATTTTCATACAACCTGTTGGCGTAACCCACAGCCACAGAGGATTGTTCACGGAAAGCACCGAAGCGGTCATTTAAATAAGCGGCACGGCCGAACAAACTGCTGTCAGAACGGTGAAACTTATAGTTACTTTGTGCAGTAACCCCAACCCGCTGACCAGTGGTGTTGTCTTCTTTTTCACCTGTGGCGCTGTTGGTTTGGGTGTTTCGCTGCAACAAGGTTTGAATAAAGTACTTGTTACGGAAATCTTCCAGCTCGTGTTTTAACTCAGCGTTGGTCCGCACAGCAGTGGCTTCGGTGTTACCGCGACTGAGCACTACACCCACTTCAACATCACCAGCCCAGGGCGGAATAGCGGCTTCTGCTTCACCATGTTTTTTCTGAAATTCCTGTGCCTGAACAGAAACTGCTGAACATAACAGTACTGCTGACAATGCGACGACTAAACGCATGTTGTATAACCCTTCTTAGAAAAATGCTTATTCTGCCACTCACAAATGAGTACTGACTGAATTTAGTGTTTTGGCATTTGATTGATAAAAGACGGGCGACCATCAAGGTCGCCCCTACGATTTATCCCTTGCGGGCTGGAAGCCGCAGTCGCCAGGACGGCAGCTTCAGGTGCAAAGGGCAGATTAATCGCCGGCTCTGTTGCTGATGTACTCCAGAGCCATGCTGATGCGTTTTAACACCCGATCTTTGCCAATCAGGGCTAAGGTGGCATCCAAAGCCGGTGAGTTACCACCACCTGTGACAGCCACACGTAAAGGCATACCTACTTTACCCATACCTAAGCCTAAACTTTCGGCCGCATCGTTAATGGCCTGATGTAAAGCTGCTACTGACCAGTCATTTAACTCTGCCAGTTTTGTCTGAACAGCAACCAGAGGTTCAGCTGCGACAGCGCGTAAGTGTTTTTTCGCAGCGTTTTCTTCAAACTCGCTGAAGTCTTCGTAGAAATAACGGCTGACTTCCACCAGTTCTTTTAAAGTTTTTACCCGCTCAGCCTGCACTTTCACCAGTTCAGTCAGGGCCGGGCCTGTGCTGATATCCAGCTTCTGATCGGCGATATGCCAGACTAAATGGCTTGCTACATAGTCAGGTGCCAGCGTTTTCATATAGTGCTGGTTTAACCAAATCAGCTTGTCGGTGTTAAAGGCCGAAGGAGCACGGTTACAGTCGCTTAAATCAAACAACTGCACCAGTTCTTCTTTGCTGAAAATTTCCTGATCGCCATGAGACCAGCCTAAACGCACTAAATAGTTGATCAGAGCTTCCGGCAGGAAACCGTTGTCCCGGTACTGCATGACGCCAACAGCGCCATGACGTTTGGACAGACGTTTACCATCGTCACCTAAAATCATAGGCACATGAGCATACTTAGGAATTTCTGCGCCTAAAGCCGCCAGAATATTCATCTGACGTGGTGTGTTGTTGACATGGTCGTCACCACGAATAACGTGGGTAATACCCATTTTCCAGTCATCGACCACCACTGTCAGGTTATAAGTTGGCGTGCCGTCACTACGGGCAATAATTAAATCGTCCAGCTCAGCGTTGGCAATTTCAATACGGCCTTTGATTAAATCGTCAATCACCACCACGCCGTCCAGCGGGTTTTTGAAGCGGATCACATAAGGCTTACCTACCGGATGGTCGGTACGATCACGCCACATGCCGTTGTATTTTGGTTTTTCACCTGCAGCCATTTGCGCTTCGCGCATCGCATCCACTTCTTCCACAGTACAGAAGCATTTGTAGGCTTTGCCTTCAGCTAACAGTTGAGCTACTACTTCTTTATATAAATCAAAGCGTTTGGTTTGATAATAAGGACCGTCGTCGTAATCCAGACCTAACCATTCCATACCTTCTAAAATGGCATCCACAGATTCCTGAGTTGAACGTTCTAAATCTGTATCTTCAATACGCAGGATAAAAGTACCGCCGGTTTTACGTGCATGCAGCCAGCTGTACAAAGCAGTACGGGCGCCACCAACGTGCAGATAACCTGTAGGGCTTGGCGCGAAACGAGTAACTATAGACATAACAAATCCACTGAAGGCCAAAAAATTGGGCGCTATTGTACCAATGCGACGCTGTGATTGCACGGCCGAAGCTGAAATGCGGCAAAAGATTTAACTGGCTACTTTTACAGCATACAGTTCACAAAGCTAAAAATATTATTGACACAAAAACCGAGCCCCCTATAATGACGGCCGACCACACGATGGATGCTTAGCTCAGCCGGGAGAGCATCGCCCTTACAAGGCGGGGGTCACTGGTTCGATCCCAGTAGCATCCACCATCTTTTTGAAATTCTCCAAGAGATGATTAAATCGTTGTAGTCATGTTGTTATGCCCAGGATGCTTAGCTCAGCTGGGAGAGCATCGCCCTTACAAGGCGGGGGTCACTGGTTCGAACCCAGTAGCGTCCACCATCTTCTTAAAGAGCGCATCGCCGCACTTTATAAAGAACAGGGTGTGACTGGATTAAATCCAGTAGCGTCCACCATCTTCTTAGATGTCAAAGTGTAACAAAGAATAGTCCCAGGATGCTTAGCTCAGCTGGGAGAGCATCGCCCTTACAAGGCGGGGGTCACTGGTTCGAACCCAGTAGCATCCACCATCTAACTATAAAAACCATCGCACTCTTTACACAAAACCAAGGCGGACTGGTTCGAACCCAGTAGCATCCACCATCTACCATTCACCATTCATCTTCTTCAAAACAGCATCACCTCAATTCAGAAAGTGCAGTTTAAGTTGTACTTAGGCTGAATAATTTTTATCTGTACCAATCCTAATCCTGCCTGCTAAGGTTCAACGCAACTGAGCTGGCGCCCTCTAAGTCCTTATTTTTAATCACTTCTTACATTTCGTTTTTACCATTTTTTCACTTATTTTTACTTTTCCTAAATTAGAAAAACATTAACTGTTGAATTCATTTAATAAATTTGAAGCTTTTTACCTGTTTAATGGCTATATTTGATAGAAATGATAACTGGTGCATTATTCATTTATGGTCGTAAAGCTTAATAAGGACATCCAGATCCTGGTTGTAGATGAACAGCCCTTAACTCAGAATTATCTGCGTTATGCGCTGGAGACTTTAGGCTATACCGGTTTCACCTATGCGGAAAATTCTGCTGCAGCTATCAGCTTGTGCCGTGACAAAGCCTTTGATTTGATCATTTGCTCCTTTAACTTAAATGGTAAAGACGGTTATCAGCTGTATCAGGAGCTGAAGGTCCGTAATTTATTCCGCCATTGCACAGGTTTTATTTTTATCAGCGCCGAGACAGACCCCAGCCTGGTGCATAGTGTGCTGGAACTGCAGCCTGATGAATTTATGGTGAAACCTTTCGCCATTAAAGATTTGAAATCCCGAATCGACCGCACTGTACAGCGCAAAAATCTGTTTCGCCCTTTGTTTAGCCTGATGGATCAGAAAAAAACCGATGCAGCGCTTAAGCAAGTGGATCAATGGCTGGCTCAGGGTTATCAGCCCAAATACAACAGTATGCTGCTAAAAATCAAAGGCGAAATTTTACAACAGGCAGGTCACTGGACTGAAGGTGAACAGTTTTACAGCAGTCTGATCCATAACGACAATCTGCAGTGGGTGAAACTTGGCTTAGCCCGTTGTTTAATTCAGCGGGAAGCTTACGCCGAAGCCTTATCTTTATTGCAACCCTTGTTACAAAAAGCAGATTTAAAGCTGGCGGCTCTGGATTTACTGGCTGATATTCACCTGCATCAACAGCTGTATAAAAAGGCCCAGTCAGAACTGTTGCAGGCAGCAGATATGGCGCCGCGCAATTTATTACGCCAGCAAAAACTGATGCATCTGTCTCGCCTGACTCACGACTACGAACATCAGTTCAGAGCAGCAAAAGACTTAGTAAGGTTTGCCCGTTTTTCCATTTACGAGCAGCCTGATCTTTACTTGAATCTGGCCCGCGCTTCTGTGGATTACGCTTTAAGTATTGATGAAGAAGAACAAACCAGCCGCTTATCCAAAGTGGCCAACGATACCCTGAGTCATATGAGGCAGATTTTCCCTGAAAAACAAAAACAAGAGCAACAGGCTGTGCTGCAGGCTCGCATTTATTATCTGAAAGATCAGATAGAAAAAGCTAAACAGTTGTTGCTGGAGTTGGATCAAAACACTGAACATCAGGGTGCGGAAGATATTCTGGATAAAGCCAAAGCTTTGCATGAAGTCGGGTTATTAACCAGCTCACGCGAATTATTGAGGCAACTGACACAAGATGCAAAAAAACTGAAAGACGTCGATCCGGTTTTTCTGGCCTACCTCAAGCAGGAGCAGCAAGAGCGCGAAACTCTGCCTATGGGACCCAGAGAATTTAATAACAACGCCGTATTACTGTACGAAAGAGGTCAGTGGCATCAGGCGCTGGACGCTTTTATCCAGGCCTTTCGCATCATGCCAGGTAATGTTGGTATAGCGCTGAACTTGTTGCAGTCGTTGCGTTCCACAGAAAATATCGACCCAGCCATTCAAACTGAACAACTGCGTTTGCAATGTGAAGTCATGCTGTCCAAAGCCAAACTGAATGAAGAGCAGGAAAAACGCTGGCAGCAGCTGCAAAGCCAGCAGAAAATTGCGATTTAAATGACTTAATCTGCGGTGGTGCTCTCAGGCCATTCCTTGCTGATTTGTCTCAGTTGCGGGCTGCTGTAGAGCCACATAATGCCGGACACCAGAAACAGCGGTACTGCCAGCAGTTGTGGCGACTTTAAAATCATATGATCAGGCCAATGACTGACGGTATGCACTAAATCAACACAAGCCACCAGCAACATGATCCAGCGACTGTACTGCCAGATCTTAAACCAGGCCTTATGGCTTTTCTCTTTGCGCTGACTCAGTGCCATCACGACCAGCAGTAATGGGCTGGCAATAATACAGGCCGTCGCGAAGTCATTTGATTTTGGATAAATAGACGCCAAAAATCTGTCGCCCCCTTCTGGCATGGTCAGTACCAGGATCCAGACAATAAAAGGCCGCAATAACAACAATAAAACAGCGTAAAACCTCAGCGGGATCCGTGTTAAACCATGTTTATCTAACAAAGGGTAAAAATCCGACATATCCATTCAGCTCGTAGTATTAAAACAAATAACGTTGAAACAAATCTGACATCTGCTGTTCAGTCCAGACAGGTACAGACAACTCAGTAGCTTTAGCAAGTTTGGAGCCAGCGTTATCGCCTGCTATCACGGCATAAGTTTTAGCAGACACAGAGCCTGACACTTTAGCGCCTAAGCGCTGTAGTTTTTCTTTGGCTTCATCCCGGCCCATGCTGATTAATGTACCTGTGAGCACCAGAGTTAAGCCTGCCAGCGGCTGTTCACCCTGCTGTTGTTTTTCAATCACAGGCCAATGGATGCCAGCCTCAATCAACTGAGCTATCACAGCAGCATTGTGCTCTTCAGCCATAAAATGCTGAATATTGCCTGCCACCACAGCCCCTACATCCGGCACTTCCAGCAGTTGCTCCAGGCTTGCCTGCTGTAAAGCATCTAAAGTGGCAAAATGGCTGGCTAAGTTCAGCGCTGTGGCTTCCCCTACTTCACGAATACCTAAGGAATAAATAAAACGCGGTAAGGTGGTTTGTTTTGAATCTTCGATGGATTTCAGCAGTTTAAGCGCCAGCTTTTCGCCCATTCGCTCAAGACCCACTAAAGCCGGCATATCCAGACGGAAAATATCGGCCGGAGTTTTCACCAGTTGCTGATCGACCAGTTGTTCGATGATTTTGTCACCTAAACCTTCAATATCCATGGCTTTACGGGAGACAAAATGTTTCAGCGCTTCTTTTTGCTGAGCCCCACAAAATAACCCACCTGTGCAGCGCGCTACCGCTTCACCTTCAACCCGTTCAATGCTGGATTGACAAACAGGGCAAAGGGTTGGAAACAGGATGTCACGCGCATTGTCTGGCCGCTGTTCCAGTACTACAGACACTATTTGTGGGATCACATCCCCAGCCCTGCGCACTATGACAGTGTCGCCTACTTTGACACCTAAGCGGTTAATTTCATCCTGATTATGCAAAGTGGCATTACTGACAGTGACACCACCCACCACCACAGGCTCCAGACGCGCTACGGGCGTGATAGAGCCGGTGCGGCCGACCTGAAACTCGACATCCAGCAAGGTTGTGGTTTTTTCCTGAGCCGGAAATTTAAAGGCAATAGCCCAGCGTGGCGCCCGGGCAACAAAACCCAAAGCCTGTTGCTGCGCTAAATCGTCCACTTTCAGCACCACACCATCTATTTCATAAGGCAAAGCGGCACGTTTAGTCAGAATATTTTGCTGATAGTCCAAAGCGGCCTGTAAACCTTCCACATGACGGATTTCCGGACAAACCGGCACCCCCCAGGCTTTGAGTTGCTGCAGCCGTTGATAATGGCTTTTGCTGTTTAGCAGCTGAGCCTCATCCTCCACAGCCCCCACAGCATAGGCATAAAACATTAAAGGCCGGGTGGCTGTGATCTTTGGATCCAGTTGTCGTAAGCTGCCAGCCGCAGCATTTCGCGGGTTGGCAAAGACTTTATCGCCCGAAGCACGGGCTTTGTCATTCATCGCCTCAAAACCTGCCAGCGGCATAAAAACTTCGCCCCGAACTTCCAGCACAGCCGGCACTTCACCAAAAAGTTTCAGCGGCACCGCCTTAATGGTTTTGACGTTGGCGGTAATATCTTCACCGGTAAAACCATCACCACGGGTTGCAGCTTGTACCAACAACCCCTGTTCATAACGAATACTGACGGCTAAACCATCCAGCTTAGGCTCGGCGCAAAATTCAAAGTCTTTGCTTGCATCAATACGGTCGGCCATACGTTTGTAAAACGCAGTAAAGTCGTCGGCATCAAAAGCGTTGTCCAGCGACAACATAGCCACCTGATGGCTGATTTGGCCAAACTTACTCAGAGGTGCAGCGCCCACCCGCTGAGTTGGCGAATCTGCGGTTACCCATTCAGGATGTTGTTGTTCTATCTGCTTTAATTCCAAAAACAGCTGGTCGTAATCGGCGTCTGGAATGCTGGGGTTATCCAGTACATAATACTGGTGATTGTGGTAAGCCAGTTGCTCTTTGAGCTGCTGCAGGCGTTGTTGCAGAGTTTGATTCATTTGAGGTACCCGGACTCTTAAAGTCTGAAATCTTCAATTCTAAAATAACGAGGCCCCGATAACGGGGCCTGTTTACCAGCAATGCTGTATTAACCGTGGATCAGGCGCTGACGCTGGAACTCACGGATTTTTTCCACATAATGCCGTACTGTTTGTACTGTCAGCACGGAGCGCTGACCATCCAGCACCTGACCACCAAATTCATCGGCCAGTTTTTTCGCTGCGCTGTGCATCAGGTTAAAGTTCTGTAAGGCTTCGCCAGGCCCTGGCAGGGTCATAAACAAACTTAAACCTCTGGTATTCATTTTATCCATGTCTTCTAAATCGAAGGTGCCCGGATTAAACATATTGGCCAGAGAAAACAGCACCTCGCCTGAACCTGCGTTGTCCTGGAAACGGTGGAAAATATTCATTTCACCGTATTTAAAGCCTAAAGTCAGCAAAGAAGGCAATAACAGAGAGCCGTTAATTTCTTCGCCTTCCGGCAACAATACGTAAAGAATTAACACTTCGTTGGCAGGCGCCTGAGCTGTTTGATCTTTTTCAGCTTCGTACGCAGCCTGTTGCTCTTCTGCCACGGCCTCAGCATAAGGCTCGTCTGTGGCTGAAAAGCTGCCCAAATCCAGCGACGGTTCGTTTAATTCAGGCTCACGACGGACTTTTACCGGTTCACGTAATTTATTGGCTTTTGGCGCTACTGTAGGTGTGGGTTTAGGCTGTGGCTTTTCGCCAGGTTGCAATACCCGCTTGCGGCCTATACCCAGCTCATCAAAACCGTCGGCCCTGGTTACAGGAGGAGTATCCTCTGCCTCATAGCTGCCAATATCCTTGTTATTCTTCCGGACAGTCCACCAGCCATGTAAAGCTAAAGCGCTGATACCCAATACACCCAAAACAATCAAGACTAAACGTAATTCCTCAGCCATCTCTTTTACCTTTTAGTTTTTAGGCTTGTGCCATTTTCACGGCATCTTCCACATCTACAGCCACAACTCTGGACACACCGGGTTCCTGCATGGTCACCCCCATTAATTGTGCCGCCATTTCCATGGCAATTTTATTGTGACTGATATAAATAAATTGCACAGTTTCAGACATTTCCCGCACCAGATTACAAAATCTGCCGACGTTTGCATCATCCAAAGGTGCATCAACTTCATCCAGCATGCAAAAAGGTGCCGGATTTAATCGAAAAATCGAAAACACCAATGATAAAGCGGTTAGCGCTTTTTCACCACCCGAGAGTAAGTGAATTGTACTGTTTTTTTTCCCTGGCGGTCTCGCCATGATAGTTACACCTGTTTCTAACAGATCTTCTTCGGTTAAATCAAGATAGGCACTACCTCCACCAAAGACTTTTGGAAATAAAGTTTGCAGCCCTTCATTCACCTGTTCAAAGGTTTCTTTAAATTTTTGCCGGGTTTCCCGGTCAATTTTACGGATCGCAGTTTCCAGCGTCTCTAATGCCGACACTAAATCCTGATGCTGCGCATCCAGATACTGTTTACGCTCATCCTGCTGCTCAAACTCTTCAATAGCCGCCAGGTTAATAGGCCCTAAACGCCCTACTGCGTCCTGTGTTTTTTCCAGTTGCTGTTGCCATTCCTGCTCATTGGCTTCAGCCGGCAAAGTTTCACTTAATTCTTTAAAGTTCACCTGCAGCTCTGTCAGTTGCTCCAGCATATTGTTGGCCCGCACACGATAACCTTCAGCGTTTAATTGCAAATCAGCCAATTCTTTTTGCTTTTGCGTCAGTAAATGCGCGACGCCCTGATGGCCTTGTTCGGCTTGTCGCAGTTTGTCGTCTACCAGGTGTAAAGCTTCGGCTTTTTGCTGCACTAAAAGTTCAACTTCTGCCCGTTGCTCCAACAACAGCTGCAAGTTTTCGTGTTGCTCACCATCGGGTTCTGACACTTCAGCCAGTTGATCCTGCACCAGTTGATAACGCTGCTGCAGTTGCTGTTGTTGTTGCTGGCTACGTTGTAAATTCTGTTGGCTGAAACTCAGCTGCTTTTGTGCACTTTGTTGCTCCAGCTGTAATTGCTGCAGCTGCTGACGCACTGAATCATGCAGCTGTTTCAGTTGCTGATGCTGCTGTTGGCTTTGTGTTTGTTGTTGCTGCAACTGCCATTCTTTGGCTTTTTGCGTCTGGTACTGTTCGTCTAATGCTTCAGCTTGTTGTTCCAGTTCATCCAACTGCTGGCTTATCAGCTCAAAGTCCTGCTGCTGCGTCGTTAATTCAGCGGATGCCTGCAAACGTCTTTGCTGCTGCAATTGCTGCTGTTGTTGCAACAGTAGTAGCTCTGTGCTGATGTTTTGCAGCTGGTCTTTTGTTTGTTGTAACTGCACCAGACTCTGCTGCCACTGCTGTTTACTGGTTGCCAGTTCAGTATCAGATTGCGCTTCTTGCTGCTGATCTGCCAATAACTGCTGTTCAAGTTGCTGGATTTGTTGCTCCAGCTCCAGCAAGTGATGTTGTCGTGTTAAGTAGTTGTCGGAAGCCGCCTGCCCTGGCACCAGTTGCCAGTTGCTTCCCAGCCAAATACCTTCAGGACAAATCACGGATTGAGTCGCTTGCAACTGGTTTTGTTTTGCCCTGGCCTGTTCTAAGTTATCAGCCAGCAAAACGCTATGGAAAGAGTCCGGATAAAGGCCTGAACGTATCACAGCAGCTAAAGTACCGCTTTGTGCTTTTAATTGGGTAGGCAGCACATAACTTTGTTCCATGTCCTGCTCAGTGCCCTGCTCTACCCTGGCATGCTGCAATTCCCCCAACACCAGACTGACAGCTTTGGCCCATTTCGGCTCAATCTCCAGCTGCTTTAACAACTGCTGTTGCTGTTTATTGACCTGCTGCTGGATTTGACTGAGTTTGTCTTGCTGCGTCTTCAGTTGCTTCAGCTCACTTTGTCGCACCAGTTGCTGCTGTTTACGTTCCTGTTGCGATTGCAGTAAAAACTGGTACTTCTGATCGGCTTCCGCACTTTGCTGCTGCAGTAGATCAAGTTGCTGCTGTGTTTCTTGCTGTTTGGCAAGTAAGGGCTCTGCTGCAGTTGAATCGGCCACAGCATCCAGTTGAGATAATTCTTGCTGTAACTGACTGATACGGTTGAGTAACTGCTGCTGTTGTTGCTGGCTGTGCTGAGCCTTTAACTGATTCTGTTGCTGCTGTTGTTGCAGCGCAAAAAACTGCTGCTGCCATTGCTGCAGTGCACTCTGGGCCTGAAGTAATTGCTCATGGGCCTGCTCTGCCTGTTCGGTCAGACTTTCAAACTGTTCTTGTTTCAGTTCGCTATCAGGCGCTGCGTTTTCCAGCTGAAATTCAAGTTCTGCCAGTTGCTCCTGCTGCTGCGCTATGTAGGAGTCGGCTTCCTGTAAGGTCAGCTGTAATGAACGCAGTTCATCGGTCAGGCTTTGACGGCGCTGACGTTGATGCAGTTGTTGCTGCTCTAAACGGGTGATCTGATTGCCAACCTGATAATACTGCTGCTGCACCTGTTGCTGTTCGGCACGTAAATCCTGTTGCTGCTCTTTGAGTTGCAGCACCAGCAGCTGATCACCGGATTGAGCCGCCTGAAACTGTTCTATTTCGGTCAGTTTGTGCTGGATATCCAGCTCGCTTTTTTGCAGCAGACCATGAAAGTGTAACCATTTGACACAAGCCAATTCGGCTTTGAGCTTACGTTCCTGTGCTTTGAGTTCTTTAAAACGTGCGGCAGCAGCGGCCTGACGTTTGAGTTTATCCAGGTTTTTGCCCAACTCTTCCCGCACATCAGATAAACGGTCCAGGTTTTCACGGGTATGTTTAATGCGGTTTTCGGTTTCGCGCCGACGCTCCTTGTATTTGGAAATACCAGCCGCTTCTTCGATAAAAATACGTAAGTCAGCAGGCTTGGATTCAATCAGCCGCGAAATCATACCCTGTTCGATAATAGCGTAACTACGTGGGCCTAATCCTGTGCCAAGGAATATGTCAGTGATATCACGGCGACGGCATTTAGTGCCATTAAGGAAGTAATTCGACTGGCCATCCCGGGTCACTAACCTTTTGATGGCTATTTCGCTGCGATCGGCCAGCGTACCTTGCAGACGGCCCTGGGTGTTTTCAAACATCAGTTCAACTGAGGCCTGAGACACGGGTTTGCGCTGAGTCGAACCGTTAAAAATAACGTCCGTCATCGCATCACCACGCAGGTTTTTCGCCGAGCTTTCGCCCAGCACCCAGCGTACAGCGTCAATAACGTTGGATTTACCGCAGCCGTTTGGCCCCACTACAGCTGTCATTGCAGCGGGAAAAGCCACCTGGGTAGGATCAACGAAGGATTTAAAACCCGCTAATTTAATTTGCTTAAGACGCATCTGTCCCTGAACAATAAGGCCGAGGTTTTGTTAACAAAACTGAATGTAACAGAACAGCGGGGCCGCTGTCACTGTCGCTTTGTGTCCTTGCACTGAAAAAGTTGCTTACGGATTTTATGTTGCAGCTCAATCAGATGGCTTATATGCTCGGCCTATATCCCTGTTAAGGTATAAAAGTTATGCATTATTTAATGAAAGGTTTGAACCTGATCCGGGTTAAGGGCTTAAAACGCTACGTGCTGGTGCCACTGAGCATTAATCTGGTGTTGTTTGCGCTGGCTTTTGGTTATTTATTCAGCCAGTTAGGTGGCTGGGTCGATCAGGTGGTGGCCACTTTACCGGACTGGCTGAGTTTTGTCGGTTTTTTAGTCTGGCCTCTGGCACTGTTTTCTATTGTGATGGGTTTAGCTTTAACCTTCACTATGGTCGCCAATTTTATCGCCGCGCCTTTTAATGCCTTGCTGGCCGAAAAAACCGAGCTGCATTTAACAGGTCAGCCGCTGCCGGATCAAGGCATAGCAGCCTTTTTAAAAGATGTACCACGGATGCTGGGGCGTGAATGGCAAAAGTTTGTTTATTGTTTACCACGCGCCATTGGCTTTTTATTGTTGTTTTTTATATTGCCTGGTATAGGCCAGTTGCTGTGGTTTTTATTCTGCAGTTGGATGCTGGCGATTCAGTACTGTGACTATCCGTTTGATAACCACAAAGTGCCTTTTGATACGATGCGCAGGGCTCTAAAACTGCAGTGGAAACACAGTTATGCGTTTGGCATCAGTGTTTATCTGCTGAGTTTGGTGCCGTTGATTAATTTGCTTATTATGCCGGTGGCGGTCTGTGGCGCAACAGCTATGTGGGTCGACAAATTCAGAGAAGCCCTGCGTTTGCCATAGGGTCAGAGCCATTGGCTCTGACCCACCAGTAGGAGGACAATCAAAATCTTGTTTTTGTTTGACTCCAAAATAGAGCTGAATGCTTCGGGCAAGTGACGGACAGTTTCGACATCATAGGGTCAGAGCCAAAGCTCTGACCCTGAGGCAGGCTAACGATGTTCCGGCAGTTTGCGCCGCCATCTGTGTTGGGTTTTGCTTTTATCCGCTTTTATATGCTGCTGCACCACCACAGGACGGGACACGATCAGGTTATTCGGGTAGACCACCTGATCATTGTTTTTGGTCAGCAGCACTGTACTGAATAAGTTAATTTCGACTACCTTGCCTTCGATATGGTTAGCACCGTCGATAATTTTCACTTCAGCACCAGGAGCAAAATTGCGCTGGCCTAACATAATAAAAAAGGCCGTGATGTTACTTAACAGCGACCAGGCCGCAAATAACGCCACCCCTATAACAGCAATCATGGAGGAGGCCAGAACCAGCAAGCCTTTGATGTCTATGCCCCAGACCACACTCAGAACTACAACCAGCAATAAAAACAGCAGGATATGAAACACCACCAAAGCACGGCGGTTCATTTCTTCTTTTAAAACACTGGCCGCTATGGTGCGGTATAAAAAGGGAGCAATACGACGACTCAGCACTACATAAATCAGGATGATGACAGCACTGATCACCATCTGAACTATGGCCGGACTAAAACTGGCCATCAACTGTTTAAACTGATGCAAAATCTGCATGGCTTCTTGCACAACCACCACCTTCTTCTAAAAAAACCGCTATTTTTGCTTGCCGAACCGAACCTATACCCAAAATAATTGCAGTTGCAGCGCGGCGACAAGTGTTCAAGACCCAGGGAGCATAGTTATCCTATGTGACCGGGGCGAGCACACGCAGTCAACAAAGCTGCAGCTCCAGGTACGCGGGTATATACTGAAAATTTCTAGTCCAGATCGTTAATAGCCCAGGTCACAATATAATCTTCAAACTTTTCCATATCGACCATATCTTCTGAAATGGTTTTATTGCGCACTGACATCTGCTTTTTATGCATCAGGCTTTTTTTGCCGTTGTTTAACAACGGGTGCCAGGACGGTAAACCACGACCTTCATGCAAACGGCGGTAGCTGCAGCTGTTGGGCATAAAAAAGATGTCTTTTAAATTATCCTGCGTCAGCTTGACACAATCCGGTACCAGTTCTGTACGCTTTTCATACACAGTGCAGGCACATTTGTGACTGTCCAGATAACGACAGGCGATATTGGTAAAGTGAATTTGCTCATCTGGTTTGATGTAATCCGTTGGGCCTTCAGCATCTTCGTCTTCATCATCAATAAATTTATTCAGACAACATTTAGCGCAGCCATCACAAACGGCTTCCCACTCTTCTGTTGTCATTTGTTCCAGGCTTTTTGTTTCCCAGAATTTTGCTGTTAACACTTTTACCTCTCTGTCAGCGCACTGACGTCTTTATCTGTAACTTAGTAGCCAGCGCTAATTCTAGCTGATCGCCACTAT
>CBIMJC010000064.1:0-15755 GCA_966244125.1 uncultured Rheinheimera sp. | reverse complement strand
ACGCCATTGTTCTGGCTGAAAACTCCGGCTCAGCGCTTGCTGTTTATAGGTTTTTACCGCATCGGCACATTCAAAAATAAAGACCCGGCCATGTTCCACACTACGCTGCCCAGCTTCCAGCATCTGCGAAAAAGGCACCAGCCAGGGCTGATGACCGGCCAACGCCAGATCAGCCTCACCAGCTGCAGCCACTAACCACTGGTATTGCTGCAAGCTAAGCTTTTCATAGACTTTAATAAAATCAGTGCCTTGCGCCTTGTAATGCGCCACTAAAGCTCTGGCATCAGCAGCAGATTGTAGTTTAAAAAAGGCCGGATAGCTGGCCGGTACTTCAGCACCACCATTAAGCTGATAACTGCTGTGTAACCAATAATTCGGGCTGGTTCGCTTCCCTGCTTGCAGTTCCTGCTGCCAGCGTTTTCTGTCTGCTGTACAGGCCTGAAAACTATCAGGCTGTTGCATACAACCCGATAAATCCCGCACTGCAGTCACACCTGCAGCTATCCAGAGCGGATGATGCAGCACAGGGGAAAGTTGTAACGAATGAGTGTGCATATCGCTCAAACCCGGCATTAAAAAACGCCCGGCCGCATGCACCTTTAAGCGACCGTCAGCCATCAGTTCTGTGTGAACTGCTGTGCTTTGATCCCTGACCACTGCATCAGAAGCCGTAATCTTGCTAATACGGCCCTGATCAATCCATACCGCCTGCTGCGGATGAATCTGTCCTGTTGCCACATCCACAATATGGACATTATCCAATAACAAAGGTGCTGTACTGGCTGGGCCCGGAGCTTCAGGCAAAGGCCAGCTGACGCAGCCAGCAATAAATACAGCACCAGCCAGAGTAAGACCGCTGAGCAGCAATGCTGCCACTTTGATTATTCGCATGAACTGAGCCATCACATCGCCTCATTTTTTCGTCAGACCAGTGTGGCAACCTAAATGTCAAAGCGGCGTCAAAGCCGTTAAAAAAGTGGTTAAAAAGGCGAAATTTTATTAATTCTTTACCCGGCCGCTTTGCTTCTTTACAGCCTTTTTGCGCAGAGTTTTTTTATTATAAGACTGTGTTGATAACCCGGACTTCTGTCATGTTTAGTCAGTTAAAACCTATCGCCATTTGCCAGCACGACGCCACTCAGGGCCCTGCGTATTTGCAGTCTTATCTGGATTTATGCCAGTTGCCTTATCAGATTTTTGCCATCAACAATGGCGAAGCACCACCTCTAAGCAGCAAAGATTACAGCGCTGTAGTGCTGCTGGGTTCCAACGCCAGCGTCAACGACCCTTACCTCTGGATTAAGCAGGAAGAAGTGTTAGTGCAGGACGCTTTGGCGCGTCACCGTCCAATGTTAGGTCATTGTTTTGGCGGGCAATTGCTGGCCAAAGTATTAGGTGCTCAGGTTAGACCCAACGCTGTGCCACAAATAGGCTGGGATCCGGTGCGGGTCACGGCTTTTCCTGAAGCCAAAGCCTGGCTTGGCGATCAAGCCGAGCTAAACCTGTTTCACTGGCATTTTGAAACATTCCAAATTCCACGAGGCGCAAAACGTTTGTTATATGGTCGTTATTGCCTGAACAAGGCCTTTGCTTATGGCCCTCATCTGGGCTTGCAGTCGCATTTGGAAGTTACAGCCGAAAGCGTAAAAGCCTGGTGTAAACAGGACAAACAATCCTTGCTGAATTTTCAGCATCTGAATTCAGTGCAAAGTGAAGAAGATATTTTGCAGAACCTGCCTGCCAAAGTTGCGGCGCTGCATAAAGCCGCCAATTTCACTTATCACAAATGGCTGCAGCAACTGCCGGGGTACAGGCCTTGCCTGAATAGCGCTGAACATCTGGCCTGTTAAAGCTGATGCTCTGCTGGCAAAACACTGGCTGGCCAACTCAGTCTGGCCTGCAGCACAGAGGTCTGGCGCTCTAACTGCAGCTCCAGCCCGGTTTGCTGACAGAGCCGCTGCACTATGCCAAGCCCCAAACCATAACCACTACTTTGCCGGCCTTTGGCGAATAAGGCGGTCAGCTCTGTTGGTTGGTCTTCGTCGTGCAGCGGGTTTTGGATCAGCAATTGCTGTGAATCCGCGCTGATAGAAATAGTACCGGCGGCGCTATGTAAAAATGCATTTTGCAGCAAATTTGTCAGCACCATTTGCAGTAATACAGGGTTGAGTTGCAACTGCAGATCCGGCGCTATCTGTAGCTCTAACTCAATATTTTTACCATCTAACAAGGGTGATAAGTTCAGGATTAATTGCTCTACCAAGCCTGCTAATTTGATGGTTTCAGTCTGGCCCAGATGCTGCTCCCGCGACATCGCCAGCAAAGTGCTGATCAGCTGATTCATTTGCCGGCTGCTGTGCTGAATTTGCTCTAAACGTTGGTGCTGTTCTGCTGGCCAGCTTTGCGCCAATAACAACTCACAACTACTTTGGATCACCGCCAGCGGTGTACGCAGCTCATGGCTGGCATCACGACTAAAAGCTTGTTCCCTTTCAATAAAAGCCTGCACTCTTAACCAGTTTTGCTCTAAAGCTTCGGCCAGGACACCAATTTCATTGGCCGGAAATGCTTTTGCAAAACCCGGGCTAAATTGGTCTTTTTGCACCAGCTCCGCCAATTGAGTTAAAGGCCGGGTCGCACGGCGTGCTAAAGCAAAACCCAAAGCGGCTGCCAGCACCAACATCACCAAAGTGCTGATGCCATAGAGTAAAAACATTTCATCCCGGATAGGCCGCACCACCGGTTGCTGACTGACTTCGGCCACTAACCAAACCGGCTCTTTGGCAGAAGGATGAATAAAAGGCCGGATATGATAATGCCGCCCTTCCAGGCCACTGTATTCAGTGCGTTTGGTATTGGGTTCAAACTGCTGCTGTAAATCGGCAGGAAAGTCAGCTGGGCTTTGGAAAATCTGCATGCCAGCAGATAAAGGTGCTACCAACTGCGGCTGTTGTAACTGGCGCTTTTCTTCATCCATTAACTGATGGCGGAAAAACTGGTCTTCCACTGTGTAGACAAAAACCACATTAAAAAAACTGAATAAGGACGCACAAAGCAGCGCCAGAAAAACAAAAGCCCAGATAATACGCTGACTTAAACTGCGGGCAGGTTTATGCATCCGCTTGCTCCTGTGGCAACACCAGCTTAAAACCTATGCCGTAGACGGTTTGTAACATGCTGTGTTTAAAAGGTTTATCCAGTTGCTGACGCAGCAGGTAAATATGAGCCCGCAAAGCGTCTGAATCCGGTGGCTCGTCACCCCAGAGCTGATAACTTAAATCAGAGCGGCTGACCAAAGCCGGATAAGCTTCGGCCAGTACCACTAAAATTCGATAACCAAGCGGATGTAGATCCAGTTGCAGCCCTGCGCGGCTGGCTTGTTGTTGTAAGCGGTCTATTCGCAGCGGCCCAAGCTGCAATAGCGGGTCGACACTCAATACATGGCGGCGGCTTAAGGCCAGACAACGCACCGCCAATTCAGCCAGCTCAAAAGGTTTGGTCAGGTAATCATCAGCACCAGCAGCAAAACCCTGCAACTTATCGTCCAGACTATCCAAAGCCGTTAACATCAGCACAGGCACGGCTTTAAGCCACAACTGGCGCAGTTGGGTACAAAGCTGCCTGCCATCCGTATCCGGCAACATCAAATCCAGCAGCACCAAATCGTAGCTATGCTGTTTTGCCAGCTGCAAAGCTAAAGCGCCAGTGGCCGCATAATCCAGCTGATGCCCTGCTGCTGTTAAGTAATCAATGATATTGCAGGCCAGCGCCTGCTGATCTTCCACCAGCAGAATACGCAGGCCGGGCTGAGTTTGGTTTTTCACCTTATCCCTTTACTTTGCTCAGCAGATCTTGTGCTGATGTGGACTCTGGTTGTTGTTTTAGCACAGCTTTTGCCAGTTCAACAGCACGGCTTGTATTCCCCAGCTGCAACTGGCCTTGCGCCAGAGCCATTAAAAACTGTGGATCGGTAAAGCTGCCGCTGACTAACTCCATCAGTTGCACTGCTTGCTGACGTTCTGAGTCTGCTTTGGCAAATTGCAGGTAGTAATAACCCCAAATCGCCAGCAGCGGAATATCCACCTGCTTTTCATCCAGTGGCTGTGGCACAGGCTGGCCAGCTAAAAACTGCTGAATGAGGCTGACAGCCTGTTCATCCGGATAAGGCTGACGTGTGGCTGTGGTCAGTTGCAGCTGAGTTAATATCGCATCCACCAAAGCCGGAGTAGAAAACGGATTTTGGCCTGTAATCAATCTGCCATCCTGCACCACCAAAGGCAGCATAGGGCCTGTGTGCTGATACAAAGCGCCCGCTTTGGTTAATGCATCCTGCAATAAAAACGGATACAACTGCAGCATTTCTTTGGCAAACATAGTCTCTTCCTGATTGCTAAAACCTGCGACTTTTTTGCCTTGCAGCAATAATGAGCCGTCAGCGTTTTTGACATGCACCAAAGCCGCAGGACCATGGCAAACCGCAGCTATGATTTTCTGCTGAACCGCCATATCAGACAGCAGTTGCTGCAAAGGCTGGTGATCCGCCAAATCAAACATAGCGCCTTTGCCACCCAGCACCAGCACAGCCTGATAGTGTTCGGCCCGGACGCCGCTGAGCTTTTTGCTATTGGCCAGTAAAGCCATAGCATCAGGGCTGGCTAAGACGGCAGCGTTATAAGGTTTGGTTTTGTTGTATTCTCCGACCTCAACTTTACCGCCTTTCGGGCTGGCCAGTTCCAGTTGAAGATGCGGACTCAGCAACTGATACGCCATGGCATATTCATCAAACTCCATACCGGGCTTTTTCGGATCATCAGCCACACCATAACTGCTGGCGACTAATAAGACTTTAAGTTGCGGTGCAGGTTCTTCGGCTTGAGCCATGCCGAAAAATGATAGAACAGCCAGCAGCACAAGGCTGGCCTTTTTAAAGCCAGATTTTTTAAAGAAAGTTGGGGTCATCTTTTGTTACTCCATAGTCAGGGTTCGCCTGCAGAGTGACAAAACAAAAGTGAAAAGGGCGTGAAAGCGGCTAGCTTGTGCTGGATCAAAGATCTATTGAATGAAAGGCGTAGCATAAGAAACAGGACACAGAAAGGACTTGAGACATGATTGATCCTAAACTGACGTTGCTTGCCCTGGAGCAACAGTTGCAACATAAGCTGACTAAAATCCATGCAGATTTTGCTGTTACGGCTAATGCAGATAGCAACGAACGCGCTGTGGAGCGAGAGAATGACGAAGTGCTGGAGCAGCTGGAAAAAACAGCTATCTCTGCAATTACAACAGGTTCATACCGCACTACAGGCGATAGCGGACGGCAGTTACGGCCGCTGCAGCAGCTGTGGTTGTGCGATCAGCGCCGAGCGTTTAACTGTTTTGCCTTACACCTTGCACTGTCAGCAGTGCGCTTAACTATTCAAGGGGAAAAACTATGCCAGATAAACATGATTTACATGCCGAGTTTCCAGAGTACAAAGAGCAAATTCATCAGTTAAAACAGCACAATAACCACTTTGCTGTACTGTTTAACCGCTACCATGAAATTGACCACGAGATACACCGTATCGAACAAGGTGCAGAGGTCTGCAGTGACGAGTATCTTGAGCAACAGAAAAAGCAGCGACTGCATTTAAAAGATGATTTATTCAACATGCTAAAAACCGCTGAAGCCACAGTGTAAACTTTTGGTATCGGAACCCTGTTGGGGTCAGGCACAGTGCCTGACTCTAAGTTATGTTTTTTCACAAAGCGACTTCATCTTTTTCCTCTGCGCGGGGTTAATCGTTGTATTGTCCTACAATAGGATGTATAAAAAACCCTCACCACCGACAGCTCAGATATCACACTCCCGCCTATCCAAAACAATTGGAATTTGCCGGGAGAGAACAGCGAACACAGGCCCGGTAGCATAATTGCCTTATGTCAGCGGGTCGAATCGCACAATAAACAAAGCTGCGGAAGATCAAAGGATAGACATCAACAGGAGAACCCAATGAGAATAATAAAACCACTATTGCTGGCCCTTGGTTTTGGCCTGAGTGCTACTGCTCTGGCTGCGACACAAATTCAACTCGATAGCAGTGCCAAAGGTGCTGTGATTAATAAAAATATCTACGGTCAGTTTGCCGAACATTTGGGCCGTGGCATTTATGAAGGATTGTGGGTTGGCCCGGATTCTAAAATTGCCAACACCAAAGGCTTTCGTAACGACGTTTTAGCCGCGTTAAAAGACTTACATGTCCCTCTGATCCGCTGGCCAGGTGGCTGTTTTGCCGACGAATACCACTGGCGTGATGGCATAGGCCCACGGGATAAAAGACCTGTCAAATTAAATACCAACTGGGGCGGTGTCGAAGAAGATAACGCTGTCGGCACCCATGAGTTTTTTGATCTGGTTGAATTGCTGGGTGCCGAAGCTTATGTCAATGGCAACCTGGGCACAGGCACAGCACAGGAAATGGCCGAATGGCTGGAGTATATGACGGCCGAAGGCAAATCCACACTCGCTGAATTACGCCGTAAAAATGGCCGTGATAAGCCTTTTAAAGTGCATTATTTTGGTGTGGGCAACGAAGCCTGGGGTTGTGGCGGTAATATGTCGGTGGAGTACTACACCAATTTGTATAAGCATTACACCACCTTCCTGAAAACTCCGGCCAACAATACCCCCAAATGGATAGCCAGCGGCAGCCACAGTGAAGACACCTCCTGGGCTGACTATATGACAGCCAATATCAAACAAAAAATGGATGCCGTCAGTTTCCACTACTACACCCTGCCCACAGGCAAATGGGATGTAAAAGGTGCAGCGCTGCAATTCCCGGAAAGCGAATGGATCAGCACCATGCAGCGCACGCTGGCGATGGACGGTTTTATCACCAATAACAAAAAGGTGATGGATAAACATGATCCTGAGAAAAAAGTCGGCTTTTATGTCGATGAATGGGGCACCTGGTTCGACGTGGAAAAAGGTGAAAACCCGGGCTTTTTGTATCAGCAGAACAGCTTAAGAGACGCCATAGTAGCGGCACTGAATTTCCATATTTTCCATAAGCATGCCGACCGGGTGCATATGACCAATATTGCGCAGATGGTGAACGTATTGCAGGCCATGATACTGACGGATAAGGAAAAAATGATCCTGACGCCCACTTATCACGCCTTTAAAATGTATGTGCCGTTTCAGGACGCTACTGCCTTACCATTGAAGCTGAGCAATGTACCGGATTACAAACTGGGTGATGTGTCAGTACCAGCAATTAGCGCAACAGCAGCCAAAGCCAAAGATGGTTTTGTTTATCTGGCGCTGGTGAATGCCAACCCAAATAAAGCGGAAATGGCAGAAATCAAGCTGGATGGTATTCAGATTAACAGCGTATCAGGCCAGTTATTAACGGCTGAAGCTATGGATACTCACAATACCTTCGCTAAACCAGAAGCCATTAAACCAACTGCCTTCAGCGCCAAAGGCAAAAACGGCAAACTCAGCCTTGAGTTGCCCGCCAAATCAATACTGGTGGTAAAACTGCAATAACCCCTGGGTAACCCCTGGGGGTCAAACCCCTGGGGGTCAGGCCTTGGATCTTGGATCCAGATTCAACATCCAAGGCCTGACCCCGCAACCTTTGCAGATTCAACATCCAAGGCCTGACCCCGCAACCTTTGAGCTAACGCAAAAACGAAAAACCAGCCGGATACTGATGCCAGCCATCAAAATCACCTTTGCTTAAAGGCACCTGCTGAGCCCTGGCTATGGCGTACACCATGCCGTAATGAAAGTAAAAATTTGGTAAGGCGTATAAATACATAAACTGTTCACCCGACAGTTCCAGCTCTGCAAAACCCGCTGTAGTTTCAATCCGCTTTTGCTGCCAACCTTTGAAATCCTTTGCGGTTAACAAGCTTAAGTAATCCAGACTTAACTGGAGTTGTTGCTGCAAATCCAGCCAGACAGGTGTGGGTTTGCTAAAGAGCGGTACTTCTTTGTCAGACAAAGGGCAACAGGCGCGCAACGAAAAACCAATAGCAGTCTGTGCCTGCTGCCAGAGCGGAAATTGTTCAGAGGTTAAAACCGCATCCAATAAATCGGCGTCATGCTGCTGAATCTTTTGCAACAACACCGCCATCTGACGCAGTGGATGAATAAAAATCTCGTTGGGTAACATAGAGTGCTCCTTGCTCACAACCAAAGATCTTAATGCGGGTTTGTATCTCAGCATCAGCATAATGCCAAAGCAGGTTTAATACAGCCAGTTGATGTCGATGGTATCGACATACTTCGGTTCGGGCTGGAACAGAATTTGAAGATGAATGGTAGGGGTGACCTTGATGGTCACCCGGCACTTTTGCTACGTTATCTGATTTCAGGAAAGCACCAACTAATAAGGCTGAACCTGTAACTCAGCTTGCTGCTCACGAACCCAATTCCTAAATATAAAAGCTAATAGCAGCCTGGAGCTGTTCACTAAACCCAAAAATATCATCCACAGACTCAATTGGATGCCGTGTTTCATTTTTATCTGCATCGAATAAGCCGATATATTTTTGTTTGGCATTAAAGTGCAGGCGGGCTATTGGTTTGCGGTTATTGTCGTCCAATAGAATGCCAAAGTAACTTTGAGTATCACGAGCAACGATACGATTTACAGCAACCTTTTGACGCAGGATAGCTTTGATAATGTTGTAGCCTTCCAACTCTTCAGCGGTGGTTACTACTTTAGATTTTTCGCTATCAGTCTGAATTTCAGACGTAACAGCCGAGTCTGCTTTATCTTCTGTAGGAGGAGCTTTAACTTCACCACCAATAGCCGACTTTAGCCTTGCATTGATGCTGTCATTCAAAAACTGTTTGATGGCTTTAGGGGTGATTTCCATAAACTGCGCTTTGACTTTAGGAGTCAAAACACCGTCATATACTCGGGAAGCAAAAAACTTTACAAACTCTTCTTCTGGCGTTTGAAATTGTTCAGCTAATAACTTTTTGATCTGATTAAGATATTTGAGCTCACCTGCGGCACCAACGATAGACTCGACATCAAAAGACGACTTCGTAAGTTTTTTTACTTCGGGCACAATATGCTCATCTATTTCTTCCAGATCTAATGTCAAAAATGGTTTTTCATCCATCTTATTCGGAGCATCCAGATCGGTATAAAACTGATACACAGAACCATTAGTTAGAATTGCAACTCTGGCTTTAGTCACAGAGAAATAGCGGAATAGTTGACCTGAGTGCTTGGTGTTGAGGTTCTCACCATACTTTTTGCACTCAATCAGTATCTGAACTTCACCATCTTTCATCAGGGCATAGTCAACTTTTTCACCTTTTTTGATACCAGTATCGGCGGTGAATTCAGGGACCACTTCAGTGGGATCAAATACATCGTAACCCAGAACTGAGTTGAGAAAGGGCAATACTAATGCTGTTTTAGTGGCTTCTTCCGTAATCAGGTTTCCGGAAATTTGGCCTATTTTTCTGGATAAAACTTGTAAACGTTCGACAAAATCCATCTCGATATCCTTGTGTTATCAACACACTCGAACTGCTGGTGTATTAGCTTTTTGTTATGTCAGAACCAACATAGCAACGGCTGTTTCTAAAAGCAATGCAACTCAGTTAAAGGATTACCGATTTTTTCAAATTTTTGATTACTACACGGGCGACCATAAAGGTCGCACCCTACGGCACAATCCCAAACAAATATCTCACCTCCGCGACAAATGTCGCAGATTTTACTTGACCTTGGTGTGACATTTGTCGCACTCTAAAGGCATAGTGAAATCACAGACTGAATTTATGCACCAACCTACTGCCCCTGAGCTGGAAATTCTGAAATTACTTTGGTTAAAACAACCACTTACTGCGCGTGAATTGCATGACGAGCTGGAGCCTGTATTAGGTTGGGGTTATTCCTCTACCCGTAAAACTCTGGAGCGTATGGGCGAAAAAGGTTTTGTTGCTTGCGAAACTTTGGGTAATAAAAACAGCTACAGAGCCCTGCTGGATAAAATGCCAACCCTGGCGGCTTTTGCGCAGGATTTTGCCCGCCGGGTGTTTGAACTGAATGGCCCTTTGCCTGTGGCCATGTTTGCCAACAGCAAACTGGTGAATGCCGATGAAATGGCTGATCTGGAAAAGCTGCTGGCTGATTTAGCGCAGCAACACAAAGCCCCACTCAAAGATGGTGAGGCTTAAGATGGCTGAACAATTGTTGTTGTCCTTGCTGCTTTGTAGTCTTTGGTCTGGCTTACTTTGGTGTTCCAGTCAGTTTTTGCTGAAAAAATTCAGTGCCTTGCAGCAATGGCCTGTTTTGTACTGGTGTTTGCTGGGGTTAAGTTTTTTACCTTTGTTGCCTATGCCGGAGTTGTATCAGCACTGGACTGTGCCTTCGGTGTTGCTGCTCGATACTGTGACCTCAGTGCAGGCGTTAACAGCGCAGCCCCAGCATCCGTCATTAACAGAACCACCTGTTGATACAGCTTTTTATTGGCGTCTGGCTTTGGGTTTGATTGCCGTCATCAGCCTGTTATCGCTGTGGCGTATAGTGAAACAATGGCAGCAGGTGCAGCGGCTGATCCGGTTGTCCGAACCTTTAAACAAAGCTGCACTGCTGAACAAAAACCAACTGGAACTTGTACCTGCAGAGTTTGAAATACGCCAAACCCAAGCCGCTATTTCGCCTTTTATTGCAGGCTGGAGCCATATGGTTTTAGTGGTGCCCGCTTATATAGCCGATATGTCAGAGCAGCAGCGCCAGTTATTGATCGAACATGAATTGGTGCACCTGCAACGACGTGACCCACAACAGCTGTTAGTGCTGCGTATTCTGGTGGCTTTATGCTGGTTTAACCCTGTATTGCGGCTGATGGAGCAGGCTTTTATTCGCAGTATGGAATTGGCGGTGGACAAAGCCGTACTGCAACAGCAGCCGGAGCAGGCGCTGCTGTATGGCCAAACCTTGCTCTGCAGCCTGAAACAAAGTCAGGCAGATCAAATACCAGCGCTGATGCCGGGCTTTATTCAGGTGAATGCTCAAAGCCAGGCAAACCAAAGCTTTTATCAGCAACGTTTACAGCAGTTATTTCAGCCCACGCCAGTGTTGTCCTTCTGGCAAAAATGGCGCGCTACCACTGTGTTATGCAGCATAGCTTTACTGCTGAATGTGGGCTGCGCTCAGCTTAGCTTCAGCTCGCCACCTGAAGAATGGCTATTGCCGGTTGGCAAAGTACCTATCAACTCTTTTTATGGTGAAAAACACCCCTTTCGCAAAAACCGCCCTCATCAGGGGCTGGATTTTGGTGCCAAACGAGGCGCTACGGTCAAAGCCGCGCAAAAAGGCAAAGTGCTGATAGCGGACGCCAAAAGCCTGAATAGCAGATACGGCAAAGCTGTGTTGATTGACCATGGTCATGGTTATCAAACGCTGTATGCCCATCTGGATGGTTTTTATGTCGAAGCAGGCCAAAGCGTTGAACCAGGTCAGCCTATAGGCAAAGTGGGTTCGACAGGCCGGGTCACAGGACCCCATTTGCATTTTGAATTGTTGATCGACGGTAAACAGCAAGACCCGGCCCCTTATTTAAAGTTGTAAAGGCAAGCGAATGAACTTATTAATAAAAACCACCTTATGCAGCATTTTGCTCTGCGCTTTTTCAACCTCAGCGCAACTTCAGCAAAGCGAATTGCTGCAAGGGCTGGATTTGCAGTTTCGGGTGCAATTAAACAAAGCCAAAGTACCGGGTGGTGCTTATGCCGTAGTGCGGGGGAACCAGATTATTGCTACCGGCAGTTATGGCGTGCGGGCTATGGGCAAGCCGGAAAAAATTGATGCCGACACTGTATTTCGGCTGGCCTCAGTCTCTAAAACATTTACCGGGGGCATCAGCGTATTGGCCGCTCAGCAGGGCAAAGTGAATCTGGACTTGCCGCTGATTAACTATGTACCTGAATTTAAATTAAAAACTGCGGCTGTTACTCAACAGATAAAGGTGGACCAGGTATTAAGCCAAAGCACGGGTTTAATGCCTCATGCTTATGAAAACCTGCTGGAAGATAAACAAACACCGGAACAAATTCTGCCAAAGTTTCAGCAACTGGCACCAGGCTGTAAACCCGGCACCTGCTACAGCTATCAGAATATTGTGTTTGCGTTGCTGGATCAGGTGTTAAGCCGCGGCACAGGCCAAAGTTACGAAGACTTACTGCCGGAACGCATTTTTAAACCTCTGCAGATGAGCACAGCCTCTGTTGGTTATGCGCCATTTTTAGCCACTGAAAACAAAGCTATGCCACATAAAAGAGGCGGCAAAGGCTGGCGGCCGGTCAAAATAGACCCGAACTTTTATTGGGTGAATCCGGCGGCCGGTGTGAATGCCAGCGTCAAGGATATGGCCAAATACCTGATAGCGATGTTGGGCCATCAACCCGGTGTATTCAGCGCTGAAGCTTTAGCCCAATTACAACAACCTATGGTGAAGTTACGCGGCAAACCCCGCTGGCCGGTCTGGCAGCAGTTTAAACAAGTGTCCAGCTGGTATGGCCGTGGCTGGCGGGTGATCCAATACGATGAACACAAACTGTTTTATCACGGCGGTGTGGTGGATGGTTTCAGGCCTTATATCGCCTATTCGCCACAGCAGGACATAGGTTTAGTGCTGCTGACCAATGCTGAAGCGGATATCACAGGCGATTTAGCCAAATGGTTCTGGCAACAGGTGTTAAGTTCTTAACAAGGAAAAATGATGAAGTTTTTTATCACACTACTGGCATTATTCAGCCTGAACCTGGCGGCCGACGAACAATTTCCGGCATGGGAATTACCCAATACCCAAGTGCATCAGTTACCAGCGAAAAACACCGGCCGCCATTACGAAGTCTGGGTGGAACTACCACCTTCTTATGGCAAAACAGACCAGAAGTTTCCGGTGCTTTTTGTGTCGGATGCCAACTACGCTTTTCCGCTTATTCGTAGTATCCGCAACCGCTTAGGCGCTGGTGGCCAGAATATTGAAGACTTTGTGATTGTGGGTTTGTCCTACGCCAAAGAAGATAACCCAACAGACAGCCGCAGCCTGGATTACACCCCAACTAATATTCTGGCGAAGGGCAAGAACCCAGGTAAAAATTTAACCGCCAAAGCTTATGGTGGTGCGGCTTTGTATGCAGAGTATCTGCGACAACAAGTAGTCCCCTTTGTGCTGAAGCAGTATCAGGTGGACCCAGAGCGTAAGTTGTTTGTGGGGCATTCCTACGGTGCCTTGTTGGGCGCGCAAATCCTGCTGACCCAGCCCGATACTTTTGATACTTATATTTTAAGCAGCCCGTCTTTATGGTTTGACGATAAATTTATGTTCAAACTGGAACAGCAGTACGCGGCCAGACACAAAGACTTAAAAGCCCAAGTGCAGCTTTATGCCGCTGAATTTGAACAACTAAAACCAGGGCCACGTTATGCCAACAGAGTAAGCATACTGGATGACATGCTGTGGTTTGAGAAAACCCTGAAAAGCCGTAACTACCCTGGCTTACAAATTCAAAGCCAGATCATCGCCGACGAAGACCACCTCTCAGTCTTTCCGTCCATGATAAGCAGAGCTTTAGTGAAACTCTTGCCAGGCCATGGCCCTTATACGCCGGGTTGATGACTTACAGTGTCAGCGACGTTGCTAAAACAAGGTGTAACTGCTGTAATGCTGTTATCGTGATTCAGGTGAGTCTGTTATGGAAATGCTGGATTTATCCGCTTTAGCTTTGGCGTGCAAGTCCTTGTCTGAAGCAGTGCAGGACAGCAAAAATCAGAGTTTTGTTGCCGGCTTATCTGACAGTCAGAAGCGTCTGGTGGTGGCTGGAGTGATCCAAAACTTTGAGTTTTGTTATGAACTGTGCGTCAAAATGATTAAACGCCAGCTGGAACAAGATGCTGCGGCATTAAGCGATATCGACCAATACTCTTTTCGGGATTTAATTCGTACCGCTATGGAAAAAGGTTTGCTGGACGACCCGGAGCTTTGGTTTGAGTTCAGGCGGCAACGCAATATGACCTCTCACACTTATGAGCAGGACAAAGCTTCTATTGTGTATCAGGCCGCTTTGAATTTTGAAGCTCAGGCTTTATCTGTACTACAGCGGTTGCAGCAACGTAATGCTTAATCTGTCTGATGCTCAGTTGTCTTTGTTGCGGCACTTGCTCCACCGCCATGTACCTGATGTTAAGGTTTGGGCTTTTGGTTCCAGAGTCAAAGGTACAGCAAAAGCCTGGTCTGATTTAGATTTAGCCCTGATTGCAGAGCAGGTTTTGCCGCCACAACAACTATTTAAACTGCAGGATGCGCTGGAAGAATCCGACTTACCTTTTAAGGTAGATCTGGTCGACTGGCATGATATTTCGGCTGAGTTTCAACAGCTGATCCTGAAAAATTATCAGGTTATCCAATAAATCAGATACACAAGGTGAACTATGAAGTTGCTACAAAAACTGTTTTTGAGCACCACACTGACTCTCACAGCCTTTACTGCGGTAGCCACTAGCTTTGGTGGTCCTGTCGATAAAACCAAACTGGTCGATGTTGCTGATATTCTGGCTAAACCACAAAGTTATCTGCAGCAACAAGTCACAGTCAAAGGCACTGTGGCAGCTGTTTGTCAGAAAAAAGGCTGCTGGATGCAGTTGGCATCTGATGCGAACCACCCCACTTTTCGCATTAAGGTCAAAGATGGCGATATGGTGTTTCCGGTCAGCGCTAAGGGCAAAACCGCTTATGCCAGCGGCAAGCTCGACCCTATCGAAATGGATTTAGAATCCACCCGCGACTATCTGGCGCATAAAGCTGAAGAACAAGGCGAAGCTTTTGACCCGCAAAGCGTCACAGAAGCCATCACTTTGTATCAACTGGTGCCTGTAGCTGTTGAAATTGCTGATTAAACCCGTCGTCCTTGAAGCTGCAGCTTTGTTGACTGCGCCATCTCGCCCCGGTCACATAGGTTTACTATGCTCCCGGGGTCTCACTGGCTTGTCGCCTCGCTGCAACTTCAAGTTACTTGGGTATAAACAACCATTCTGCCCGCCGAAATGACTATTCAGCCCACCCCGGAACAGCTGGCTTTTCAACAAAATAGCCAGCTGTCTGCTTTGGGTTTTAGTCAGCGTCAGCCTTGTGTAGCGCTACAACAATGGGTGCAATTGTACTGGGCTGTGCAAGTACCAGAGCAGGCCGATGTCAGTCAGGCTCATGCTTTGTACCCGGATGGTGGCAGTAATCTGACCTTTGATTTTATCCCCAACCAGCTGCCCGCTGTGTATTTTCAGTGCACTCAACAACTCAGCCAACGCTGTTTTTCTGTCGGCCAGCACCAGCTTAGCGTGCGTTTTCATGCTAGCGGCGCTTTTCAGTTATTGGGCATTAGCCCTGCTGAACCGGCAACAGAACAACTGGATGTGCGCTTATTAAATCTGGTTGGACTGGACTGGCTGCTGGAGCAATTAGCCACTAACAGTGATTTGCCCGCCCAACTGACCGCTGTTGAATGTTGGTTATTGCATCTGGCCGAACGGATGATTAGCCACACCAGTCTGGTGCAAAAAAGCCTGCGGCTGTTACAGCAGCCCGCCTCGGATTTGCAGCATCTCTATCATCAGTTACCAAAAAGCCGCCGGCAGTTTGAACGGCTGTTTAAGCTGGAAACAGGTTTATCACCGGCGCAATTACAGCTGCTGTTTAAAGTCAAACTGGCGAGATTTTTAATCAGCAAGAACCCG
>CBIMJC010000063.1:0-15780 GCA_966244125.1 uncultured Rheinheimera sp. | reverse complement strand
CAAAGCTGGCTGGATCACAAAACTATTCAGGCTGGTGGTCAGTTAACTTTCCTGATGGGGCCACAACCAGAAAAAAGCTGGGCCAGTGCAGAAGATGCCGTGCCTTATTCCATGTCGCTGCAGCAAGCCAGCTCTGACACTCCTTCACCCCAATAAGAGAATAAGTTATGGCGATGATCCACCACCACAGGGCCAGCCCGGGCCTGAGCAACAACCTGGCTTTTGTGGCTATGACCAGCTTGTTTTTTATCTGGGGTTTTATCACAGCCCTGAACGATATTTTGATCCCGCATCTGAAGGCTGCTTTTGAACTGAGTTACACCCAGGCCATGCTGGTTCAGCTGTGTTTTTTTGGCGCCTATTTTATTGTGTCGCCTTTTGCCGGCAAGCTGATTGAGCGTATAGGTTATGTGCGGGGCATCATTACCGGCTTATGCACTATGGCTGTGGGTTGCCTGCTGTTTTATCCGGCCGCAGAAGTGTCGGTTTATGCGGTGTTTTTATCCGGGCTTTTTGTATTGGCTTCTGGCATTACCATTTTACAGGTATCCGCTAACCCTTATGTGGCTGTGTTAGGCGCAGAAAAAACCGCAGCCAGCCGATTAAGTCTGGCCCAGGCCATTAACTCTTTGGGTCATACCCTGGCACCTTTATTTGGTGCAGCGTTAATTTTTGGCGCGGCCACAAGCGCCAGCGCAGTGCAATTGCCTTATCTGATTTTGGCAGGGGCTGTGCTTCTCACCGCCTTTGGGTTTTTATTTCTGAAACTGCCAGAGATGCAGACAGAACAACAGACTGAACAGTCAAGGGGCGGCAGTATCTGGCAGCATCAACACTTAGTATTGGGTGCTCTGGCGATCTTTTTGTATGTTGGTGCTGAAGTATCCATAGGCAGTTTTCTGGTGAACTACCTGGCCGACAGCCGTATTGCCGGATTAAGTGAACAGCACGCCAGTCAAATGGTGTCCTATTATTGGGGCGGTGCCATGCTGGGCCGTTTTGCCGGTGCTTTGTTCACCCGTTTTATTGCTCCTGCTTATGTACTGGCCAGCAATGCAGTGCTAGTGATCCTGTTATTAATGCTGAGTATCAACAGCAGTGGTGAGCTGGCGATGTGGTCGGTTTTGGCGGTTGGCTTTTTTAACTCTATTATGTTTCCCACCATTTTTACCTTAGCTATCCGTGGTCTTGGCCCCCTGACCAGCAGAGGCTCAGGTTTATTGTGTCAGGCCATAGTAGGTGGTGCGGTACTACCTTTACTGCAAGGTCTGGTGGCCGACCAGACTTCAGTGCAATGGAGCTTTGTGGTGCCTATGCTGGCGTATTTTTATATCTGCTGGTATGCGCTCTCTGGCTCAGCTATCACCCGGATTCAACAGCCACTTGAGAGCCAGTTATGAAAAAAATTCTATGCTTCGGTGAAGCCTTAATCGACTTTTTAAACACAGGGCATCATCCGCAAGGACCACTGAATTTAGCGGTATTTTGTCAGTATCCGGGCGGAGCTCCGGCCAATGCCGCTGTGGCTGTAGCCCGTTTAGGTGGCCGGGCTTTTTTTGCCGGACAGGTTGGGCAGGATATGTTTGGCAACTTCCTGCGTGATGCCTTAACCACTTATGGCGTCGATACCAGTTTTTTATTACAACATCCAAGCGCCAGCACAGCTTTGGCTTTTGTCGCGCTGGATGACAAAGGTGAGCGCAGTTTTTCTTTCCATCGCCATCAGACGGCTGATGTGATGTTAAGCGCCGGCCAGATCAGTGATGACTGGTTCAGCGGCGACACTATTTTGCATTTTTGCAGCAATACCCTGACCACAGCAGAAATAGCCGACTGCACTGAAACAGTGGTCCGCAAAGCCAAAGCGGCCGGTAATCTGATTAGTTTTGATGTGAACCTGCGGCATAATTTGTGGGCCAGCGGTCAGGCAGACAGACAGCTTGTCAATCAACTGGTCGATCAGGCAGATCTGGTGAAATTCTCCCGGGATGAACTGGAGTATTTAGCCCAGGGCCAGGCCGAAGCTTATATAGAGCACAATCTGGCTGCAGGCTGTCAGTTAATTTTGGTGACAGATGGCGCCGGGCCAATAGAGTATTTCAGCCAAAGCTGCTCAGGGCGCATTACCCCACCCAGGGTACAGGCAGTGGATACCACAGCAGGTGGCGATGCCTTTATTGGTGGTTTTTTATATGCATTAAGTAGCCAAAGTGATCTGGCTGGCCTGTTTTATCAACCGCAGAAGCTGGAACCATTGCTGCATTTCGCCGCCCATTGTGGTGCTTATGCCGTCACCCAAGCCGGCGCCTTTACGGCACTTCCTGACGTAGCGGCCGTCAAAGCCAGCTTAACGGCTCAAGGCCATTCGTTGCCCCACTTCCCTTCTTCACTCTTTATTGGAGCCTGAGATGAACTATTATTCGCAAGATTTCCTGCTGGCCCATTGCCAAAGTATTCTGGATTTTTATACCAGCAGAGTCGTCGATCAAACTGGTGGCTATCATCAGAACTTTCTCGACGACGGCACTTTGTTTGACACCCATTTTAAGCAACTGGTCAGCAGCACCCGTATTATCGTCAATTACGCCACAGCAGCTTTGGTATTTCAGCGTGACGACTACCTGCAAATCGCAAAACATGGCCTGAATTATCTGGAACAGGTGCACTGGCAGGCTGAGACTGAAACCTATGCCTGGACCCTGAATAACCACCAGCCGCTGGATATGACCCAACAGGCTTATGGTTATGCTTTTGTGTTGCTGGCCTACGCTGCGGCCCGTAAAGCTGCTTTAATTGACAGTGATGCGCCGCTGTTGAACGTTTATCAACTGCTGGAAAAACGTTTCTGGCAAGCCGATTTTGGTCTGTACGCCGATGAACTCAGCCCGGCAGGAGTACTGAGCGACTACCGCGGTCAGAACTCCAATATGCATTTATGCGAAGCTATGCTGGCGGCTTTTGAAGCCACCGGCAACGACCGTTTTCTGCAGCGCGCCAATCAACTGGCCTATAACATAGCTGTACGTCAGGCTGATTTAACTCAGGGGCTGGTATGGGAACACTACAACACAGAGTTCCAGCCCGATTGGGATTACAACAAAGCTGACCCGAAAAACCTGTACCGGCCCTGGGGCTTCCAGCCCGGCCACCAGACCGAGTGGACCAAGTTATTGCTGATTTTAAACCGCCATCAGCCCCAAAGCTGGTTAACAGAACGGGCCGCCTCTTTGTTTGACCGGGCTTATCAGCAGGCATGGGATGCTGAACAGGGTGGCTTAATTTATGGTTTTAATCCCGAAGGTCAGTGGTGTGACGACGACAAATACTTCTGGGTGCAGGCTGAAAGTTTTGCCGCCGCCGCTCTGCTGCACAGCAGTACAGGCCAGCAAAAATACCTGCAACAGTACGAAGCATTGTGGAATTACAGCTGGGCTCATCTGATTGATCATCAGTACGGTGCCTGGTTCAGAGTACTCAGACGTGACAACACTAAGTATTCCAATCAGAAAAGTGCAGCCGGTGCCAAATGTGATTACCACACTTTATGCGCTTGTTTTGAAGTGTTGCGTGATTTGGGTCACCCGGCGCTGAACTAAGGTGATGACAAGTCAGGATCGGGCCAGAGCTTAAGAGAAAAACGATGAAATCATTTCTGATCAGTCTATTACTAAGTGTCAGTTGCACAACGCTGGCAGGCAACAGTCAGTATGTGAACCCTTTTATTGGCAGTTCCAATTTTGGTGCTACTCATCCGGGTGCTCAGTATCCAAATGCGCTGGCGTCCGTTTCACCTTTTAACGTGGCTTATGGCGACAAGCTTAATCCCATCGAAAAAGATGCGGCCTGGAATTCCAGAGTTTATATAGACGAAAACCGTTTTCTGACTGGTTTTAGCCACCTGAATTTAAGTGGTGTTGGCTGCCCTGAAGCGGGCGTGTTATTGCTGATGCCCACTCATGGCAAATTGCAACTGGACGCTCGCGACTACGGCAGCACTTATTCAGCTTCTGCCGCCAGCCCGGGTTATTACCGCACCCATCTGGACAAATACAAGATTCAGGCCGAACTAACCAGCACCTTACGTACGGGCTTAAGCCGCTTTACCTTTCCTAAAGGCGAATCTCATCTGCTGCTGAATTTAGGACTGGGCCTGACCAATGAAACAGGAGCCAGCCTGAAGATTGTCTCGAATCAGGAAGTCGAAGGCAGCCGGATGATTGGCACCTTCTGTTATCACCCTGAAGATGTAAGGCCTCTGTATTTTGTCGCCCGATTCAGCAAAGCGGCTAAATCTTTTGGTGGCTGGAAAAAGATGCCTGCCTACAAAAACGTTGAAGCACAGTGGATGCAATACCACAACAGCATCAAACCTTATCCAGGTTATCAGCAAGAGCTATCAGGCGACGATATAGGGGCCTGGTTTGATTTTGATACCAAAGATCAGGAAGCTATTGAGGTTAAACTGGGTATTTCTTTTGTCAGTATCGAAAATGCCCGGCAGAATCTGGAGGCAGAACAACCCGGTTTTGCTTTTGAACAAACCAGGCAAAAAGCAGTGCAGGCCTGGGATCAATTGCTGGATAAAGTGCAGCTTGAAGCCAGTGGCCCGGATCAGGCCAACCAGAAAACCATCTTCTACACTGCTTTGTACCATAGCCTGATCCACCCTAATATTATTCAGGACGTCAACGGTGACTATCCGTTGATGAGTCAGTCTGGAAAAGGTAACACTGGCGGTAAAAACCGTTACAGCGTGTATTCCTTGTGGGACACCAACAGAAATTTGCACCCGCTGCTGAGCCTGCTGTACCCGGCTTTACAAAACGATATGCTGCAGTCGGCTGTGGCCATGGCGGCTGAATCTGGCTGGCTGCCGAAATGGGAGCTGTATGGCATGGAAACTCAGGTGATGGTGGGTGACCCGGCCACCCCTATGATTGCCGACAGCTATTTACGCGGCATCCGCAATTTTGATATCGAAACCGCCTACCAAGCCATGGTTCGCGCTGCAGACCAAACAGAAAACAACCCACTGCGGCCGGAAAATAAAGATTACTTAAAGCTGGGTTATGTGCCAGTGGATGACGAAGGTCCTTACGATGGCAGTGTATCCACCAGTCTGGAGTATTATCTGGCTGACTTTAATCTGGCGCAGCTGGCGGGGGCTTTAGGTAAAACTGCCGATCAGCAAAAGTATCTGGCCCGCTCAGGCAATTACCGCACATTGTTTGATGCCAGCACAGGTATGCTCAGACCGAAACAACGCAATGGCCAGTGGCTGACACCTTATAACCCTGAACTTGGCCGTAACTTTGAACCAGCGCCCGGTTATATTGAAGGCAATGCCTGGAACTATCGCTTTTATGTGCCACATGACACGCCGGGGTTAATCCAGCAATTGGGGGGTCAGGATACCTTTTTACAGCAGCTGGAGTTAACCTTCAGCTCAGGCAACTTTGATATGGCCAATGAGCCGGATATCACCTATCCCTTCCTGTATCATTTTGTGGAAGGCCAAAGCTGGCGCAGCAGTCAAAGGGTACAACAGCTGATTAAGCAGCATTACCACAATAGCCCCGGCGGTATACCGGGCAATGACGATACCGGCACTTTATCGGCCTGGCTGGCCTTTTCGATGCTGGGGATTTATCCGTTAAGCCCCGGCATAATGGACTATGCGGTGTTTGAACCCAGCTTCGATAAAATCACTATTCAGCTGGATCCGGCTTATTATCCGGGTAAAACATTAATCATCCACAAGCAGCACTCCAGAGCTGCTGCAGGCCAAAACCCTGTGCTGCACTTTAATGGCAAAGCGCTGACCCGGCCTTTTGTTTCGCATCAACAACTGGTGCAAGGTGGTACTTTAGTGCTGCAATAACATCCTTCCTGCCAAAAAAACACCAGAGCCACCCCAGCTCTGGTGTTTTCTTTCAGCGGACAGGATCAGAAGCTGGCAATAACTCAGCAGAGGCTGAATTCTGTTTAGTGTGACGGGCTTCACTCACCCCAAAACACCAGCGTAGCAACTGAACACGGCGGATCAGTTCATAACCTGAATAACAGCCTGCGATTGTCAAAACCAGCAACAATGGAAATTCAAAGCCTGCTGGCAGAGCCAGAGGTTTAAGCCAGCTGGCAAACAAAATAATCAGTGTCTGATGCAAAATATACCAGGGCAATACAGCGTCGTTGCAGTACCTTAACAGCGGGCTATTTGTTTTTGCCAGATAAGCACCGGCGTAGCCCAGCACGGCCAATAACCACAGCCAGTGGTTTGCTATCAGCACCACTCCAAATAAAGTTTTCACCCAGACCGAAGTATCAAACTGTGCCGACACAGCAAATACATCATGGCGTTCTAAAATAATCAGGCTGTAACACAACAAAGCTAAACCCAGCCACAAGCGTCTGTGCGACACCAGCTGCTGCCACCATAAATCCTGCCGTGCCAATACAAAACCAGCGATAAAAACCAAAAAGTATTTGGCATGGTTATACCAGTCATCCACTAACGCATGGGTACTTGGAAAATCGGCCCTTAAAGTCCACCAGGCCCAAAACATCAGGCCAAACACCAGCGCCAGGGCATAACGGCCCGGCAACTGCTGCAGCCAGTGCGCTTGTGCTACTGCATTTAGCAGCGGATAACACAGCAGCACCAGCAGGCTGTAACACCATAAATAAGGAATAAACCAGGCATGGTTCCAGGTCAGTAAGCCGATAGGGCTATGATGATCGGGCAATAAGTCGGTGGCAGGATTGATATACTGCCACCAGAACTGCAAATACCCCGGTTGGATCAGTTGCTGGCTTAAGGCCTCGTAATAGACTTGCGGCACTACGACGACAAACATAGTGAATAACAAAGGGATCAGTAACCTTTTGGAACGTAGCCCTAACAGTTTCAACCTGCTGATCCGCGGCAAAACCAGACTCAGCGCCATACCTGCGAGTAAAAATAATAAAGACATACGCCATGGGTTGGTCAGGATCATTAAATCCTGCAATCCGGTAAAAGTCTGCTCACTTTTAATATGCCAGCCCCAGTCCGCCACATAATACATACCAATGTGGTACAAAATCAGCAAAGCAAAAGCCAGGCTGCGCAGCCAGTCCAGTTCGTATCGACGCGCTGTTAGTGTTCGTGTCATCCTACCTTTCCTATAGTGTGGTGTAATGTTGGACTTAATTCTGTCTGCTATGCATTCCGGCAAACAGTGCTGAATAGGTTGGTGGTGGAATTCAGGGATAAGAGGTGGCTGGTGGGGACGAACGCTGTGGCTAAAAACTGGTTTGAAAAATTTGATCAACACAAGGTACTGTATAGCTACCTGCTGTTTGCTGTGTATTTGCTGATCAACAACAGCATTAACGCCAGTTCGGTCTGGATCGAACACCACAGAGACCCTGTTTCTGCTTTGCAATGGTGGGAACCTTTGCTGTGGGAATACAGCAGCGCTGTCGCCACTTTGCTGATGACGCCATTTTTAGTCTGGTTTTTTCACAAAGTACCGCCACGTTTTCAGGCGATAGGCTGGCAGTTATCTCTGCATTTTGGCGCCAGCCTGGTTTTTAGCGTCGGACATATCAGCCTGATGGTGGCGCTGCGTAAGCTGGTGTATTGGAGTCTGGACAGCAGTTATCATTTTGGCCCTTTAGCCCGGGAATTTTTTTATGAATACCGCAAAGATGTCTGGGGGTATTTGTTTATCTTTACGCTGTTTCAGTTGGGGCTTTTTGTTTACCGCCGTTTAAAAGGCGACGCCATGCTGATTGGTGCCGAACAAACCGAAGACAGCACCGCAGTCAGCCAACACAGCAGCTCACCCGAACATTTTCTGGTGCGAAAACTGGATAAAGAATTTCTGGTCAAAGTGGAGGAGATTGACTGGTTAGAATCGTCCGGCAACTACGTCAATTTACATAGCAAAGGCCGGATTTACCCACTGCGCGCTACGCTGGCCAACACAGTGGAACTGTTGCAACACAAAGGCTTCAGCCGCATTCACCGCAGTTTAGCCGTCAACCACCACGCCATTCACAGCATCAGCTACGACCCCAGCGGCGACGGTGAAATATTACTTAATAGCGGCGAGCGGCTGAATTTATCCCGGCGTTTTAAGGACGAATTCAGGGCTAGGTTTCAATCCAGAGTCTGGCCCTCTGTTTAAAACTTTGCTACATAGTATGCTGCCACATCACAACTAAGGAAGGTTATGAACTCACTTCAGCTAACAATCAACACTCTGGTCCTGATGCTCGGTACTTGCGCTTTGCTGCAAGGTTGCAGCAGCCCAACCGCCAGCACTTCGCTGGCCAAAGCTAATCCTGTTGGTCAAATCACTGTGATGCATGCTTTGCCGGCAGCTATTCCATCCGGAGGCAGCAGCTTTGCAGGTTCACAGTATGTTTTTGTGCAGGCAGAAAGTGCAGCACTGATGCTGAACCCTATTCCTTTTGTTGGTGAGCTGGCTGTGGAGGCTTACAACAAGTCCACCACCTCCCACTACAAAGATGAGTTTATTGGCGTAGACCCTTATCAAATCACAGCTGAACTCAGCAAAAACCAGCCCTTGTTCAGCAGTGCCAGCAGTGGCAATGGTAACGGCACCCCTGCATCACTTTATCCTTATGTGGTAATTCAGGAAGGAGCTGATGATGTTTATCGTATGTCCCTGATATTTCAGCTGGAAGAGCCAGGCTGGACAGGCCGGTATTTATACCATTTACCGACCAGAATCCCGGTGCAGGATATTAAAAAACCATCTCAGGCTGAGCTTGAAAAATTCAGAGCTGAACTGACCTCTGGTGCAGAGGTTTTGCTTGGATTGATTGAACGCGATAAAGCAGGACAACTGGAATCCAGCGGCAAAAAGGTCGATGTAGGCAGTTATTACCTGGTAGGCAGCAAAGTAGCAGGTTTAATTTCGCCGGACATTATGGTGTTTCCTAATGAAGAGCTGGTAGAAGAAAGCGCAGACCACGTTATTTTGCGCTGCTCAGGTAAACCCACAGACGACGCCCATGCCGGTGGCTTGTTATTTGGTGTGCATTATTTTGCCAAAGATCAGCTGCATAGCTACAAAGTGCATTAATTCCATGCTGACAGGCCGGGCATTCGTCTGGCCTGTCAGACAAAACTTAACACCAGACTGATAATCACCCCTGTCACCAGCAACTGCAGCAGGCAATAACCCATGATGTCTTTGGCTTTCAGGCCTGCTATCGCCAACACAGGCAAAGCCCAAAAGGGTTGGATCAGATTGGTCCAGGCATCCCCCCAGGCCACAGCCATGGCAATACGATTGACTTCAGCTCCTAACTCCAGAGCAGCAGGCAACATTACAGGAGCCTGCACCGCCCACTGACCACCGCCGGATGGAATAAAAATATTGACTAAACCAGCGCTGATAAAAGTCCAGAATGCCAGGCTGTCTGCCGTGGCAAAACTAACAAACCATTGCGATAAACTTTCAGCTAAACCCGACTGCATCATCACCGCCATAATGCCGGCATAAAACGGAAACTGAATAATAATGCCAGCCCCACCCTGAATGGCCTGCTGCAGGCTATGCAATAACCGCCTTGGTGTGCCATGCAGCAAAATTGCCAGAAATAAAAACAGGAAGTTCACTATATTCAGATTCAGCCCCCCTGCTTTGGCAAAATACTGCAGCAAATAAGCCGCTGCAGCCACAGTAATTAAAACTGTGATAACAAAGCTGTTTTCCAGCTTATCGGCAGGACGTTCGGTGGTTAAATCGGGCAGGCTTTCAGGCTTTAACTTATCCGGGTCTATATAGACTGAATCTTCAGCTTTAGGTCGCATCAGGTAATTCAGCAGCGGCACCACAACACATAAAGCGGCCACCAGCACCAGATTAAATAACGAAAAAATAGTGTCGGATGTTGGAATAATACCAATCTGGGCTTCAGCAAAATGGCCGGACGTGGCAATAGTTAAAGGCACAGAACCCGACAAGCCACCATGCCAGATAACAAATCCTGAATAGGCGCTTGCGATCAACAAAGGGTAATCGACCTGAATACGTCGTGCTAAAGCTTTAGCAAATAAAGCACCTACTACTAAACCAAAACCCCAGTTCAGCCAACTCGCAGCTAAAGACACCAGCGTCACCAGCACTATGGCCTGACCTGCAGTTTTGGCAAGTGTCGCCAGCCGGTCCAGCAGTGTGCTGACTAAAGGAGTGCTTGCCAGCATAAAACCTGTCACCAGCACCAACAGCATTTGCATCGAAAAACTCAGCAAGCCCCAAAAGCCATTACCCCATTGCTGTGCCACAGCCAAAGGACTTTGTTGTTCAAAGAGGATGGCGGCGACAAACACCAGCAAACTCAATAACAACACAAAAATATAAGGGTCAGGCAGGTAACGCTCAACCAGTTTCACCAGAGGTTTAGCAACGGCATTTAGCATCTTTTATCCATCATTTTTATCTGCTTCTGCTGTTACCATAAAGCACTGTGCTGATCCGGGCAATCAAAGCAGCGCCTGTCCGCGCCCGTAAAGTTGTGAGCTCGTGACGCACACAACTACTGATTAAAATCCAGGCCCGCTTTTACAGCAGGTGTTTTATTTCCCCCACTATATCTCATTCAGCCGCTTTATCTCGGCGGCTAAAAAGCAGTCACAGAGATTAATTTTCTGTACACCAGACAACAAACTCTATAGTAACAACTCACTAAATTAGCTGGTGCTTTTAGCTGCCAAATCTGCAGTTCAGTTCTTCGCCAACTAAAGAATATAAAAAAAAGCAAAAGGCTAACGCATTTTGGCAACGTTAAATTTTCTGCACTGTCACTACAATTCAGCTTGGGGAGTTGGCAATTCGGCGCGGACGTGGAGGATGCCGGTAAGTTCAGCACCTTAAAAAAACAAACAACATAACGGTATTCAGCGGGGGCAGTTCGGACCGTTGGTTAGTTGTTTGATTCAGGTGACTAATACAAATCAAGAGGGTATGGATAGAATGAACAATAATAAGATATTTACCAGAACAGCAGTAGCAAGGGCTGTCACCCTGCTACTGAGTGGCACAGCTGTATTGCCACTTTATGCGCAGGAAGCACAACAAGCTCAGGAAACCAAAGCAGCAGAAACCGCACCAGTCGAAATTATTGCGGTTTATGGCGTTCGTTCCAGTCTGCAACAGGCAGCGGAAATTAAACGGAATTCGATGGGGGTGGTGGATGCCATCTCTGCTGAAGATATAGGTAAGTTCCCGGATACCAACCTGGCCGAATCTCTGCAACGTATCTCAGGTGTATCCATCAGCCGTACTAATGGTGAAGGTTCAGAAGTGACAGTACGGGGTTTTGGTGGCGACAATAACATGGTCACACTAAACGGCCGTACTATGCCGGCAGCCAATACTTATGCTGCAGGTTCAGGTGCAGATGGATCAAGCCGTGGCGGTAGTGCCCGTGCTTTTGACTTCTCTAATCTGGCCTCTGAAAGTATCAGCGGTGTTGAAGTCTATAAAACCAGTAAAGCCAATGTGGCCACTGGTGGTATAGGTGCCACTTTAAACATCAAAACAAACCGTCCGCTGGAAAACTCTGAAGATATCGCCAGCATAGGTGTAAAAGCAGCACATGACACCACCAACAGAGCCGGTGATGATGTAACCCCTGAAATTTCAGGTATTTTCAGTCATGCGAATGATGATGGTAAATTTGGTGTCAGCCTGTCAGCCAGCCATCAACAACGTGACTCAGGTTACACTGGCGCTACAGTCAACGACTGGCAGGTAGCGTATTGGGATGATCTGGCCGATGCGGACAGGTTGTGGAACAACGCCAACACTGTAGTCACCAATGCTCCTGATCAGGGTCAGTTGTATGCCCGCCCTAACGATATTCGGTATGCCTTTTCCGATTCACAACGTGAACGTGATAATGCGCAACTGACCTTACAATTTAAACCCAGCGAAAAATTTACTGCGACAGCGGACTATACCTTCGCAGAAAATAACATAGTGGAACACAGAGGTGAGATCACCAACTGGGTTCAGACTGGTAATAACACCAAAGAAGTTGAATTTGATAACAACATTGTTAAGACTCCGACTTACATCAAGGAAGAGTATGCAAGTACAGTGGATGAAGGCTACGAGCAACAATGGCGTGAACAAACCAATACGCTGAAGTCTTTAGGTTTAAATTTAACCTACGACATTAACGACGATCTGACGCTGGTATTTGACGCTCATGACTCCAATATGCACAGCCGTGGTACAGGCCCACGTAACTCTGGTGAGTTAGCCGTAGGTTTAGGTGCTCCTATAGTAGAGTCCCGTGAATGGTTCTGGGGTGCTGACTTACCAACCTATCTGAACGTCTATAACGATGCAGCTCCCGGCAAAGGCGCCAATGCTAACGGTATGGTCGATGCAGGTGACGTAGGTTCATCTATTGCCCGTATCCGTAACGCGGGTCAGGAAAGTGATATTCAGCAATTTAAGCTGGATGCTATTTATGTGGTGGACGATGGCCGTTTTGACTTTGGTGTTGAAATGCGCAATATGGAATCCCGTACTATTCAAACTGCCGGCAATAACATCGCTTTAGGTAACTGGAACGTAGGGAATCCGGGCGAGTTTGGTGATTTGATCCAACCATTTGATTTACCAGGCGAGTTTGATGATTTCGCAACTCTGCCAGGCGGTTATGGCTTTATTGCTGACCCACGCGCTTTATATACCGCAGCTTTAGATCTGTATCCAGGCATTCCAACATCTTCTGAAGCCTCCTTGTCTACGGACAATATTGTCAAAGAAGACACTATGGCCGCTTACTTCCAGGTTTCCCTGGGGGGTGAAATTGGCAAAATGCCATTTGATGTGTTAACTGGCTTACGTTACGAAGAAACTGAATCTGAATCCAGCTCGCTGGTCAGCAGAACCTATTTCCGCTGGGAAGATAACAACGACATAGTGTCTTATGTCGACAATACTGTGCCGGCACAACCCTTTACTGCAGAAAACAAATACGACTACCTGTTGCCAAGCTTAGACTTTACGCTGCATCTGAGTGACGAATTAATCAGCCGTTTCTCCTTCAGCAAAACTATTGCCCGCGCTGGTTTAGGTAGTTTAGGTGTGTCTGCCTCTAACTTTGGTGGTGGTGGTGGTTCTACGCTGTTAGGTGCTCAACCTACAGCCAACGCATCGAACCCGGCCCTGTTGCCACTGGAATCCTCTAACTACGACTTGTCATTGGAGTGGTACTACGACAATGGCAGCTATATGTCAGCTGGTTTGTTCCAGAAAGACGTAGTGAACTTCATTGGTAGCCGTCAGGTTGACCAGCCTCTGTTAGGTATTCTGGACGTCACAGGTGGTCCGCGCGCTTTAGCTGCAGCTCAGGCTGTACGGGATGCAGGCTTCCCACTGGATGATACCTATCTGTATGCGATGATGGTCTTTACTGAATACCGTAATCACCCGGATATGATTGCTAAGTATGGTGCTAACCCTCAGTTTACCGGTACTCCGGAGCAAATTGACTTCCTGGCTAACAATGCAGGTTTTGACTTAGTAGCGAATCCTGATGATCCGGAAATGGTATTCCGTACCAGCACACCGGATAACAACAGAGCCGCCAAAATCCACGGTGCCGAACTTGCTATTCAGCATTTCTTTGGTGAAACAGGTTTTGGTGTGCAGGCTAACTACACCATAGTAAGGGGCGACATTGGTTTTGATGTCAACGCTAACCCGGGTGAGTCTCAGTTTGCATTATTGGGCTTAAGCGATACAGCCAACCTGATCGGTATTTACGATAAAGACGGCTGGACAGCGCGGATAGCCTGGAACTGGCGTGATGAGTACCTGGCTGAAGTCAACAAAGGTGGCTCAAACAACCCACGCTTTGAAGAAGCCTACTGGCAACTGGATACCAACCTCAGCTACGATGTAAACGATCAACTGACGGTATTTATCGAAGCACTGAACATTACAGGTGAAGACAGCAGGTCTCATGCCCGTAATGAATCCATGCTGTGGTATCTGACAGACCTGGATGCCCGTTATCAGATAGGTATGCGTTACCAGTTCTAAACTGATGATGTACTGTAGGGGCAGGGGTTATCCCTGCCCTTCTAAACGACAAAGATATACACAGGGAAAAGTTGCAACTGCGGCTTTTCCCTGCTCTGCTGTACATGCTGCCTAAGAAGTCACAGGGAAAATAACTATATGACAAAGCATGTGTTACTGAATAATATCGACCATCAGAATACCCGGGTAATCCACTACTTTTCTCCGGAGTTTGGCGACAATCTGCACAGTGCTCTGGTGTTTCCTACTGAATTTACTGAACTGCAAAAAGAATACCCTATCCTGCTGCGCAAAGACGATCCACAAGCTTCGTATCAGGCCATAGCTTTGTTAGGTTTTGCCGCGGCTGAAAATTTATATCTGAATTCCCTCTCCCCCACAGGTTGGGATGCCCGTTATATTCCGGCCAGCGTTGAAAAAGGCCCTTTTCTGATTGGCTTTCAGCGCTCTATGGCCATGCAGGACGAAAAGCCGGACGCAGTGATCCATATTGATATGGACCACCCCAAAGTCAGCACAGAACAAGGCCAGCAATTGTTTTTATCTCAGGGTGGCAACAGCCCTTATCTGGAACATATCTCTGCACGGCTGGATACTATTCATCAGGGCACAACCTTAGCGCCTGTATTTTATAAAGCGCTGCAGCAACTGGAACTGGTGGAGCCTGTCACTATTGAATTTACGCTCTGCAACAGTGAAAAAATCCGTTTAACAGGCAACTATTGCATTAACGAACAACGACTGGCGACCTTGCCTGCCGATGCGCTGCTGAAGTTACAACAATCCGGCTTTTTGCCGCTGATTTATGCCATGGTGTTTTCGATGGGTAATATCCGTCATTTAATCGAACGCAAAAACAATAGCTTGCGCCAGCAAAGCCCGGAGTGACAACAAAACTTATGTTAAGGGTCAGCCGTACCACCAAAGAAGTTCAATGCCAAAATGGCCAGGTTCAGCCTGAGGTATTCACAGCTGCTGAACCTGTGATACTGCGGGGGCTGGTCCGGCACTGGCCTTTAGTGCAGCTGGGCCAACAAGGTTCTTCCGCTGTGGTGGATTACCTCTGCAGCCATTACAACGGTAAAACCACTCAGGTTTTTTATGGCGATCCAGAGCTGAAAGGACGTTACTTTTACGACGAAAGCTGCCGCAGGTTAAATTACGAAACCCGCATAGGCCAGGTGGATCAGGTGCTGCAGCAAATTTTGCAATGGCAGGAGCTGGAGCAATCCCCTTCTGTGTATATTGCGTCCAATTTGCTGAGCACGCATTTTCCAACTTTGCGACAACACAACGATATTCAGTTGCCCAAACCGGACCTCCCTTATGAGACAGAACCCGACAGGGTCAGTATCTGGTTAGGTAATAAATCTCTGGCGGCTTGTCATTACGACTCCTCAGAAAATCTGGCTTGTTGTGTACTGGGGAAAAGGCGTTTTACTTTGTTTCCACCGGATCAAATCAGTCATTTATATCCGGGACCTTTAGAGCCAACACCAGGTGGTCAGGTCATTAGCATGGTGGATTTCGACCAGCCGGACTTAGCGCGTTTTCCTGATTTTCCAAAAGCTATAGCAGCAGGCCAAATTGCTGAACTGGAACCGGGCGATGCCTTGTATTTACCCAGTATGTGGTGGCATCAGGTCGAAGGCTTAAGCTCCTTTAATATTCTGATCAACTATTGGTGGAGTACAGC
>CBIMJC010000062.1:0-15855 GCA_966244125.1 uncultured Rheinheimera sp. | reverse complement strand
GTGATTTAGGCAATCCGGCCACAGTGCTGATGCCCGATCCAAGTCCGGTGAAAACTGCGGATCTGGTGCTGATGGAAAGTACTTATGGCGATCGCAACCACCAGCCACTGCAAAACACCCTGGAAGAATTTGCCACTGCGCTGGATGAAGCCCATAAAGCCGGTGGCAATGTGTTTATTCCGGCTTTTGCGTTGGGCCGCAGCCAGGAAATTTTGTATTACCTCGGACTTTTGTACCATCAGGGCCGGTTAAAACAAAAAATGGTGGTGCTGGATAGCCCTATGGCGATAGAGATCACGAAAATTTACAGCGAGCTGATGAGTGAGTTCGACCGCAAAGATACCAGGGTGTTACATGGCTTTGGTGCGCGGGATTTGCAATCCTTTTTACCTATTCTGCGGCTGGCGTCCAGTATGGAAGAGTCGATGGCATTAAACCGGGTCAGTGGCGGTGCTATCGTCATTGCAGGGTCCGGCATGTGTAACGGTGGCCGTATAGTGCATCACTTAAAACACAACTTATGGAAAAGCAGCAATCATCTGATTTTTGTTGGTTTTCAGGCCAAAGGTACTTTAGGCCGACGCTTAGTGGATGGCGAAAAACGGGTGAAGTTGTTTGGGCAAAATATTGCAGTAAAAGCGACAGTGCATACCATAGGTGGTTTTTCTGCTCACGCCGGTCAGGACGAGTTAGTCGGCTGGGCCAGAATGATTGGCGGCCAGCCAAGGTTTTATCTGGTGCACGGTGAACCTCAAGCTCAGCAGGCGCTGCAGAGCCGTCTGCTTGAGTACGGTCTGCATTGCCAAATCGCTGAAAAAGGTCAGCAAATTAAACTATAGGGGGGCATCCACCACTGTTTTTTGCCGAAAAAGGTCAGCGAATTAAACTATAGGGGGGCGTCCACCTCTGTTTTTTGCTGAACAAGGTCAGTACATTAAACTATGAAGCATCCGCATTGACTATAGTCGGGCTGATATCTTCACTTGGATAACAGCCCAATACTTTGACAAAACGGGTAATGCGGTTCAGTTCATCCAAAGCGCGGGTCATGGCGTAATCACCTAAATTGGCAAATACGTCGACATAAAACATTTCTTCCCACGGGTTACCCGGAATAGGGCGGGACTCCAGTTTGCCCATGCTGATACCATGCTGTTTCAACACTGTTAAGGCGTCAACCAAAGCGCCGGGTTGCTGGCCTGTGTACATAATAAAAGTAGTTTTGGCTGGTATGGCTTTGGCTACGTTTATCGCTTTACGGGCTACGACAATAAAACGGCTGACGTTGTCTTTTTGATTGGCTAAGCCACGGCCTAACACTGCCAAACCATAGAGCTTGCCACCTTCTTCACCGCCTATAGCCACCACAGATTTATCCTGGGCTTTGCGCACCCGTTCAAAGGCGTCAGAGGAGGCGTCACAGTATTCAATTTTGACATTGGACAAGCCCTGCAGGTAATTACTGCACTGGGCTATCACTTGCGGGTGAGCGCAAATCTGGCGGATTTTACTCAGCTCTGTACCTTCCACCCCTAATAAACAATGTTCGATAGGGTGGGTCAGTTCACCCACTATCGACAAACGGGTGTGCTGCAATAAGTCATAAACTTCGTTGATACTGCCGGATGAAGTGTTCTCAATAGGCAACACGGCGTAATCGGCATGGCCTGTTTCAACCGCCTGCACTATTTCGTTAAAACTGTCGCAGCCAATTTCAATCAGCTTTTCAGCCCGGCGGGTAAAGTACTTTTGTGTGGCCCAGTAGCTGTACGAACCCTGACGGCCTAAAAAGGCGACACGGCAGACAGGGCCATTGTCGCCATTGAGTTGACCCTGAACTTTGGCTTGTTGCTGCAGCACTGAGTCTTCAATAATCACATGGTAAATTTTAGTCACATACTGAGCGTCTAAACCCAATGCCTTCCCACGTTCAATCAGTGACACCAGCAACTCTTCTTCGCGTTTCTGGTCACGAATAGGTTTGTTTTGTGCCAGTTTGGCGTCCGCTACGCTTAAGGCGAGCTGGCGTCTGGTGGCCAACAATTGCAGCAAGTCTTTGTCTGTACTGCTGATCTGCTGACGGATCTGGTCTAAATCTATGCTCATAACAGCGTCCTTTAAGCTAAAAAAAAACCTCCCGGGGTTGGGAGGTTTTTTGGTTTATCACGCGCGCGCGACCTACCGCCTCCCCATTGGGGTGGTAAAGAGGTTAAAAAAGCGAGCGATCTGAATGTGTTTCATGGCCACCACAATAGTAAGTCTGGACGTCTAAAGTCAAGCTTTAGGTTCTAACTTCAACAAGTATTTTTGCTCACCAGGTAAAAAGCCCAGCGGCTGTTCCTTTAACCAGAAGTCGTGATCCGCGTCATAAAAAGGCGATAACGGATGGCCAGACTGGCCTGCTGGTATCACTAAAATACCTTCAGCTTCTTTGCCCGGCGATACCACCATGCGTTCAGACTGACCATGCACTTTGTTTTGCACCCGGGGCATATGGCTGTCGCCGTTCATTGGCATAGACGGCATATTCAGCCAGTCGCCAAAAAATGGCACTGCAGCGGATAAAGGGTGAGCTATAGCGCTTTGATTGAGATTGCCCCAGTTGGCTGCGGCTAAGCTGCCATGCTCTTTCTCCAGCTGTTGCTTGCTTTGCAGCACGGCCTGTTGCAATAAAGTGCGCCAGGAACTAAAAGCAGCAGGCAGCGTATCAGTACGCTGCTGCCGGATCATTTCCCAGCCAGCGGTTTCCAGCGAAAACTTTAAATCCCGGCCTGATAACTTGTTTTGCTCCAGCATGGCGGTCAGAGGTGTGAAGGTCAGTTCCAGTGTTTTAGTCCGGAAGGCGCGGACCAGCGAATAACCAACAGAACCAATGCTGGCCTGACTGGCATCTTTCATTACATAGTCCAGATAAGACTGCAACTGATGCTCTGCGACAAAATCTTTAGTCAGCACAGTATCCAGCAGCAGTTGTTGCCAGCGTGCCAACATTAAGGCGCGATGGTCCAATTGAATCGCATGCAGGCTTTGTTCATTGTGCTGTGTCCTGGCGGTTAAGGCGTCACGTATTTGTTGGCCGCGCGCACCCAGGTCGTAACCGCCATTACCAATCAACTCCAGATCTTTACCACCAATCATCCTGCTGTTGGCTGTCCAGAGCTGGCCGGATTGTGGCTGATAAATTTGTGGGTAAGCACTTTGTGGCACATAGCCAGTCCAGTTATTCTGGCCATTACTCCAGTCCTGGGGGGTATCCATCTGTTGTACTTTGCGTTGTGGCAAAGCACCAATTAAAGTCCAGCCAATAGCGCCATCCTTGTCTGCCACCAGTAAGTTTTGCGTTGGAACACCGGCGCTGGCGGCCAGTTTTAAGGTCTCTTTAACACCTTTGCTTTTCTCCAGTGTTAATAAGTTAAAGTTGGCGCCTTCCGGGTCATGCGCCACCCAGCGGTAGGCATAATTCTGGAACGGAGGAGTTAACACCGGCCCCCAGATAGTTTCTTTTTGTAAAACCAGTTCATCAGGCTGGCCTTTGACTTTAATCACTTCATTTTGATAACTGAATTCCTGCCAGCCGTCCGCCGTTTGGTATTTTTCACCTTTTTCATCCAGTTTCAGCGCTATCAGATCTGACCAATCTGCGGTGCTGTTGGTAAAACCCCAGGCAATATGACCATTACTGCCTGCCACTATGGCGGGTGTGCCGGGTAAGCTGACACCTGCCACTGCAAAGGCTTCAGCATTTTCCTGCCATTTCAGCTGAGCTTTAAACCAGGTACCTGGCACACGAATACCCAGATGCATATCGTCCGCCAGAATAGCGCGGCCATCCGCTGTTCTTTTGCCGGATACTGCAAAATTGTTGCTGCCAATGTCGGTGCTGTCATGCAAAGTGCAATCAGCACAGGCGGTTTTTTTGCCTGATAAGATGGTCGGGTAAACAGATTCAGGCATAGGGATCAGGCTGACTGTGCTGTCATCCATAGCAGCTTGCCAGTCCGGGCTGTGCTGGAATAAAAAATCGTACCAGTCTGGTGGCAGTTTTTGCTGCATCAGACCCATTGCCAGCTCGTCTTTGCCCTCTGAGCCCTGTAAATCCAGATACATACTGTACAGCGCTAAAAAGGAGTCAGCTTCAACCCAAAGGCGGGGGGCCTGAGCTAACAAACCATATTCAAAAGGCGGCCAGCCCAGTTCAGTTAAACCTGCATTCACTCCTGCTGTATAACGCTGCAATAGCAACTTTTGCTCCGCAGGTAAAGCGGCAAAACCCCGCTCTGCTTTGGCTCTGAATCTGTGAATACGGCGTTTTTTGTCCAGCTCCAGAGCCATTTCGCCAAACAGCTCCGACAGCTCACCAGCGGCATTGCGGCGCAATAAATCCATCTGGAAAAAACGTTCCTGTGCATGCACAAAACCTAAAGCAAAAGCGGCATCATTGCGGCTTTGCGCTGTAATGCTGACATAACCCTGGGCATCACGGCTGATGTCTACAGCCTGACTTACTTCTGAGGGCAATTCGCCCTGATACAGCGGCAGACTGGCGCGTAGCGCAACATATAAAAAGCCAGCCACCAGCAGTAACAGCACTAATAAAGCAATAGAAATCCGTTTGAACCAAAGCATAGGTTTTTGCTTCCAATGGGGTAAAATCAATAACTTATCATAATAGAGGACGATGAAAAGATGAAAGTGATTCAGGTGTGGGATAAGGCTATTCGTATTTACCACTGGAGCCAGTTGCTGTTATTGGTGGCTTTATGGTTTAGCGCTGAGCAAGGCTATTTAGTGCTGCATCAGCTGCTGGCTTATTCGTTAGCCGCGCTTTTATCCGCACGTCTGCTGTGGGGTTTTGTAGGCAGCGACACAGCCCGTTTTAGTCATTTTCTGCAAAGTCCGGCTCAGCTGCTGCGGAAGTGGAACAAGGCCAAACATGGCATAGGGCACAGAGGTTTATCCGGTTATATGAGCCTAGCCCTGATGCTGTTATTAGCTTTGCAGTTTATCTCAGGTTTGATGACCACGGACGATGTCATGACAGAGGGCCCACTTTATAGTGCGGTATCGTCGGACTGGTCCTCTTTTGCATCCTGGTTTCATCACAATAATTTTAATCTGTTGCTTGTACTTATTGCCTTGCACATAGCGGCCGCATTGTTTCATGGCCTGAAAAAAGATGGGGTGTTAGGAGCTATGTTGCATGGCAAGTTACAAACCGACGCAGAGCAACCTGCAGTAAAATCTACATTTTGGTATTTATTGCTGGTGTTGGTTTTTGCCGGGATTTTTGTGTTGTGGCAAGGCGGAGCGCTTTATCAGCAGTGGTAATCATGGGGCGAGAGGCCGCAGTCAACAAAGCTGCGGCTTCAAGGACGAAGGAGAAATGTTAGTCGGCTTTGTATTGGTCATGACAGCCTTTGCAGTTTTTGGCGAAATTACCAAAAGCTTGCTTAATAGCGGCCTGATCGCCAGTTTTGGCTGTTGTTTGTAAAGCTAAAGCATCAGCCTGGAATTGCTCTGCTTTTTGTTTAAAGTCTTTTAAGTTTTTCCAGACCTCGGCTTTGGCTTCACTTTTTACCTTATCAGCACCAGGTACTTCAAAAGCTTCCCATGGCAGTGTGGTTAAGGTTGCCAGAGCATTGGCACGTTTTTCCGCACGTTTAGCGTCAAAAGGTACTTTACCGCGCATCATGTCACTTAAATCCATGAAGTTATGACGGATTAACTGGAAGCTATGCTGACGGTAAGTGACTGAATCTTCGGCGTCAGTAAAGGCGCTGCCGGCCAGCGCTGCGGCAGAAGATAAACCCAAAGATAGAAAGATAAACAGATTTTTCATTGGCTTAATTCTCATTTGTTTGATTTTGATGCAATAATGGTTTGATGCTTTTGTCTGTCGCTTAGCATTACAACTGAACCCCATCGCTGTCAATTCAGGAAATCATGTGAAGGAAGTTAATTTCCACAAACCTACAGGTATGAACTCCCTTAGCATCAAGTTTGCGTTGCTGGTGTTTATGCTGACCGTAGTCGCCAGCGCTGCTATTGCTTATGCGGTTTTGATGCTGCAACAAAATGTATTGCTTGAGCAGGAAAAACAAGAACTAAAGCTGCAATCTGAAAAATACGCCCGTGAGCTGGATGCAGATTTTCTGACCCGGGAAAAAAAGGCCATCAGTGCCAATAACATTGTGGTGCGCTATCTGAGCAAAGCAGCCATTCCTGTTACTGCAGCGCCGACGCCCAGCGTGTTGCCTGATGGCAGCGTGCGCAGCCAGGACGATTTATCCGCTGCTTTTATCCCTCAGGCCAAATTAGACGCACAGCAAGCGGCCTGGTTGTCTCATACAGAAGACTTATGGCAGCAGTTAGCTCCTTTGATGCTGGAAGAATTTTTTAATTTTTATTTTATTTCCAAACAGGGCCTGATCCGGATAGCTCCGGCAGACTGGGCGCTGGAAGTGCCGGTCACTCATGACTTCACCAAAGATATATTCTTCGAAATTGCTACCCCTGAGCAAAACCCCAGCCGTTTACCACGCTGGACTCCTATTTACTACGATCCGATCTGGCAAAAATGGATGACCAGCCTGGTGATCCCTGTCTATCTTGGTGATGAATTTTTAGGTGTGACGGCCAGTGATTATATTCTGGATGAATTGTTCCTTGATTTAACCAGCATAGAGCAGTCGTCGAAAGGGCTGCGCAGTATGCTGTTTGACCTGGAAGGCAACTTATTGCTTGATGGTAAAAAGCCGGCTCCGGTGCAGAGTTCCCGCCAGCAGAACTTTGATGCTCAGTACAGCTCAGTAACGCCAAGACGGCCGGAATTAGCCGCTTTTATTCAGCAAGTGACAGCAAAATCCGCAGAGCAACAGATGTTGCAGGGCGATTTAGCTAATTATCTGGTTTCGGCAGCCAAAGTGGAACGTTTGGGCTGGTATCTGGCTTTGTATCAGGACAAAGAAGCAGTGATGGGGGGGCTGGAGGATTTTCGCGACAATGTGATGCTGATTTTTCTCGCCGTTGCCGCTGTAGTTGCTTTGTCGCTGCAATTTTTTATCTACCAGTTTATGTTAAAACGTTTAACCCGTTTATCTTCCGCTGTGCAGCGTATTAGCAGGGGTGATTTACAGCAAATAGCTCTGGATCAGAATGACGACGAAATTGGCATGCTGAACCGGGCTTTTAACAGTATGGCGGAAGAAATTCACGAACTGATATCAGGTTTAAATACCCGTATTGTTGAAAAAGAAGAAGCTGAGCGCGCCACCCGTAAACTGACCAAAGCTGTGGCTTTTTCCAGCTCGGGCTTGCTTTTGACAGACAAAGAGTTGCATATCGAATATGTGAACCCTTTTATGCTCGAGCTGATGGGTTGCACAGCTGAACAGATGATGCAAAAGCCATTGTCGTCTTTATTTGCGGCCGAAATGTTTTTTGTTGGCGAAGAAATAGCGCAAACCTTACAAGAGCGTCATCACTGGCGTGGCGATATGTTGTTGCAGCATGTGCTGCGCAAACTCTGGGTGTCTTTGGCCATAGCGCCTATCCGGGACGAAAAAGGTGATATCAGTAATTATGTCTGTGCTATGCAGGACATTTCTTTTATCAAAGAAAGCCAGCGCAAAATGGAGCAGTTGGCTTATTACGATATGTTAACCGGCCTTGCCAACCGCAGTTATTTCCGGGACCAGCTACGTAAAGCTATTGCGATGTCCTCCCGTGGTTATTACCACTTTGCTTTGTTGTACTTTGATCTGGATGAGTTTAAGCGGATTAACGACACTCTGGGCCATGATGCCGGCGATGAATTACTCAAAGAAGTAGCCCGCAGGTTAATTAGTCGTTTACGCGAAGAAGACACCATAGCCCGTTTAGGTGGCGACGAGTTTGCGGTGATTTTAAGCGGCATTAAAGACAGAACTCAGGCTGCTCTTATCGCCGAAAACCTGCAGCAAAGTTTTGCAGCTCCGGTCAAATTAACAGGGCAGGAAGTGGCGATCAGCGCCAGTATTGGAATTACCATAGCCCCTGAAGATGCGGCGGATGAAGAGCTGCTACTCAAACATGCTGACCTGGCCATGTACGAAGCCAAGGCGCGTGGCCGCAACACCTACCATTTCTTTAGTCAGGATTTAAACGAAGCCGCCAAAGAAAAACTGCAAATTGAAAACCAGCTGCGTGAAGCCATACGTGAGCACCAGTTTGTGTTGTATTACCAGCCAAAAATCGATATCCGCACTAATGTGGTTATAGGCTACGAAGCCTTGTTACGTTGGATCCGGCCTGATGGTTCGATGATCCCGCCGCTGCGTTTTATTCCAGTGGCTGAAAGCACAGGGCTTATTGTCGAAATCGGTGAATGGATAGTGTGGGAGGCCTGCCGTTTTATCAGCCGCCAGCAGTCCAGGGGTCATGACGTCACTATTTCAATCAACCTGTCAGCCCGGCAATTTACCGACCAAAACCTGGCCGAAGTGGTTGAGAGGGTGTTACAACGCACCGGTGCCCAACCGGATAAACTCATTTTTGAAATTACAGAGTCTATGTTAATGGGAGACACTGATGCGGCTATTGCCCAGTTAAATGAGTTAAAAGGACTGGGGGTGACTTTATCTATTGACGACTTTGGTACAGGCTATTCATCGCTGAGTTATTTAAAGCGATTCCCGGTAGATGAGCTGAAAATTGACCGTTCTTTTGTCAAAGATATTCCGGATGACACCAACGACATGGACATAGTGGCTGCCATTATCGCGATGGCGCAAAAAATGAACCTGCGGGTGGTGGCGGAAGGGGTGGAAAGCATTGAACAGGTTGAATTCTTAAAAAACAACGCTTGCTATCTGGTACAAGGTTATTATTTCAGCATGCCGAGGGCAGAGCAGGATTTATATAACCTGAGTTATCAACCATTACTGATAGAATAGGGGCTGCATCACTGTGACCTGCTGTTGGGAGGAAGCCCGCTTCACTGCTTGCTTTTTCTCTGCCTGGGAGCTGAGCTAAACCCCAACAAAACCAGGAAACTTCCATGATCAAACTAAGACTGTCCTTGTGCAGTACGGCAATGCTTTGCGCGCTATTGCCTGCAGCTTCGGCGGATCAAACCACGCCGGTCCAAGGTATACGAGATAAGTCTCCACAACTTTACGCTTTAACCAACGCCACAGTGATCACTGAACCGGGCAAACGTCTGGACAACGCCACTGTTCTTATTAGCAACGGCAAAATAAGCAAAATACAAAACAAAGCCGATGTACCGGCTGGCTATCAGACTATAGATGCCAGCGGTTATTTTATTTATCCGGGTTTTATCGATTTATACAGCCAATACGGATTACCTAAAGCCGAAAAGGGCAATGGCTTCGAATTTGGCCGCAAGCCGAATTACACCAATGATCGCAAAGGCGGCAATGCCAGCAATGCTGCTATTCATGCCCGTCAGCAGTGGGTGAATGAATTTAAGCCAGATGCTGAACAGGCAAAAAGCTATCAGCAACAGGGCTTTACCACAGTTCAATCCGCTCGTTTTGACGGTATTTTCCGTGGTCAGGCTTTTGTCACCTCTTTATTGCCCGGCTTACCCAATGAAGCCGTGATGCGTGCACAAGCCAACCAGTTTATGGCGTTTAGCAAAGGCACGTCGGTGCAAAGTTATCCATCGTCCCTGATGGGCAGCATAGCCCTTATTCGTCAAACTTTAGCCGATGCCCACTGGTACAGTCAGGCTTATGGCAAAGGCAATTGGCGTTTTTATAATCAGGCCATTGAGTTTAATGCTGATTTGGCCGCATTAGGCCAGCTAAAAACTCAGGGAGTGGTGTTTGAAGCCACAGACGATCAGGCCCTGTTACGCGCCGATAAGGTATTAAAAGAATTTGGTCTGGACAAAGCGGCTCTGGTGGCTTCAGGCTACGAATACAGCCGCATCGATCAGGTCAAAGCCACAGGCCGCCCATTAATTCTGCCGCTGGCATTTCCTGCAGCGCCAGCTGTGCAACAACTGAATGATCAACTGGATGTGGAACTGGCGCAGTTACGGCACTGGGAGAGAGCGCCAGCCAATGCTGCTGTATTGGAACAGGCCAAAGTTCCTTTTGCCCTGACCTTGCATAAACTGGAAAAACCAGAGCAATTCTGGCCGAACCTGCGCAAGGCACTGTCTTATGGTTTAAGCCAGCAAAAAGCTTTAGCAGCCTTAACCACAGAACCTGCCAAATGGTTAGGTATGGACCAGCAGATAGGTAAAATTGCTGAGGGTTATCAGGCCGACTTAGTGGTCAGTAAAGGTGATTTATTTGCTGATGGTGAAATAGTGGCGACCTGGGTACGGGGTCAGCAACAGCAGTTTACCCCTATGGATTTACCGGTTTTTGCCGGCACCTATCAGCTCAGCTTTAATGGCAGCAGCCTGCCTTTAGAGCTGAAGGACAAAAAAGGCTCAGTCGAAGGTTCAGTGAAACTGGGGGATAAAACCAGCACGCTGGAGCATGTGGCAGTACAGAAAAATCAGTTGCAGTTTGCCCTGGATTTAAAAGCTCTGGGTCAAGGTGTTGCCCAATTTAGTGGCGAACTTCAGGGCAAAACCTTAGCTGGTAAATTAGTCACAGCTGAAGGTACTGTGGTTGCTATCCGTAGTTTACAGCAACCTCTGGTCGCCAAATCTGAGCCGAAAAAGGCGGCTGAAAAACCAGTGTTAATTTCAAAGCTGACGACGCCGAACCGGGCTTTTGGTCTGACAGAAAAAGCCAGACAACAGAATGTGCATATTAAAAACGCCACAGTCTGGACTTCAGCTAAGGCCGGTAAGTTAGAAAACACCGATGTGCTGGTGGAAGACGGTGACTTTGTCAAAATTGGCAAAAACCTGTCCACTCCTTCAGGTTTTAAAGTGATTGATGCCACAGGCATGCATTTAACGGCCGGTATTATCGACGAGCACTCCCATATCGCTATTGATCAGGGGGTGAACGAAGGTTCAGACGCTGTCACCTCCGAAGTGCGGATTGCTGATGTGCTGGACGCGGACGACATCAATATTTACCGTGGTTTAGCTGGTGGTACCACCACAGCTCAGTTATTGCATGGCAGTGCTAACCCTATTGGCGGTCAGGCGCAAATTATTCAGCTGCGTTGGGGGGCTAACTCCGAGCAACTGAAATTTAAGGGTGCACCAGAGAGCATCAAATTTGCTTTGGGTGAAAACGTTAAACAGTCCAACTGGGGCGACGATTTTGTTACCCGCTATCCACAAACCCGCAGTGGTGTTGACACTATCATTCGTGATGCCTTCCAGGCCGCTAAAGAATACAAAGCGCAGTGGGCTGAGTACGAGGATTTATCCGGCTCAGAGCAGAGTAAAACTGCACCACCGCGGTTGGATTATCGTTTAAAAGCTCTGGTGGAAATTCTGGATAAAGAGCGTTTTATTCATGTTCACTCTTATGTGGCTTCTGAAATTCTGATGATTATCAAATTAGCAGAAGAGATGGGTTTTAATATCACCACTTTTACCCACATCCTGGAAGGCTACAAAGTAGCGGACGAAATGAAAGCTCATGGCGCCAGTGCTTCAACTTTTGCTGACTGGTGGGCTTACAAAATGGAAGTGCAGGATGCTATCCCCACCAACGTTTGTTTAATGCAACAACAAGGGGTGCTGGTCAGCGTGAATTCCGACAGTCCTGATTTACAGCGCCGCCTGAATCAGGAAGCCGCTAAAGCTGTGGTCTACTGTGGTATGGACGAACAACAAGCTTTGAATATGGTCACCATTAATCCGGCGAAGCAGTTAAAAATTGATGACAAAGTAGGTTCAGTCGAAGCAGGCAAACAGGCTGACTTCGTGTTGTGGTCTGCCCATCCATTGTCTGTGTACGCCCGTGCACAGCAAACCTGGATTGAAGGTGCGCCTTATTATCAACTGACGACTGATGAACAACTGCAGCAGCAAGTCGCCAGCGAAAAACAACAGCTGATCCAAAAGGTATTGCAGTCTTCTGCTGATGAGAAAGCAGGTTCTGGCGGCTCCTATAAAGCCAACAACCCGGTTTGGCACTGTGAAGATAACCACGATGTGTTATCTGTTGCCTTTGGTCATCAGCATTAATGGAGTCAGCAATGAAATTTTCTAAACCCTTCGTACTTGAAGCTGCAGCTTTGTTGACTGCACTCTCTCGCCCCAGTAACATAGGACGACTATGCTCCTGGGGTCTCAATCATTTGTCGCCTCGCTGCAACTCCAATTACTTTGGCTTTCACGGGCTTTTACTGGTGACTGCCTCGCTAAGCTTAACAGCTCAGGCGAACGATATAGTGCCGGCCCCTAAACAAAGTCAGGCTATCCTGTTGCAGGATGCCACTGTGCACACAGTAACCAATGGCGTATTAAAAGACACAGACGTGTTACTACAGGACGGTAAAATCACTGCCATAGGCACAGATTTAACAGTGCCTGCTGGCGCAGAGGTTGTGTCATTGCAGGGTAAACAGCTGTATCCGGGCCTGGTCGCTTTGGCAAACCAACTGGGTTTAACTGAAATTGAAGCGGTACGCTCTACCGACGATACCACTGAAGTGACCAATACCAACCCTGATATCAAAGCTCAAGTCGCTTACAACGCCGATTCTGAAGTGGTCCCTACTATTCGGGCCAATGGTTTTAGTTACAGTCTGGTGTACCCCAATGGCTCGCTGATTATGGGGCAATCGGCTCTGATGCAATTGGATGCCTGGAACTGGACAGATGCGACAGTAGTCGACTCGGTGGCCTTGCATCTGAAATGGCCAAGAGCTGATGTGATGCCAAATCCATGGCGGCCACAAAAACCGGAAGAGATCCGTAAGGCCACCCAAAAAGCTATGGCGGAACTGGAAGGCTATTTTAAAACCGCCAAAGCTTATGCCGACGCTGTAGGCAAAGGTGTCAAACTTCCCGTTGATTCACGCTGGCAGGCGATGATCCCTGTGTTCAAAGGTGAATTACCTGTCTTTGTACATGCCAATGATGAGCGTCAGATAGAACAGGCGATGAAGTTTGCCCAGCAGTATGGGTTTGCGTTGACCATAGTGGGTGGCCGCGACGCATGGCGTATAGCGCCGCAACTGGCAGCAGCTAAGGTGTCTGTGATTTATACCTCCCCTTATGGCATCCCTGAACGTGCTGATGAAGCGACCAGTCAGTCGTTCCAGACTCCGGCTCTGCTGGCCAAAGCTGGGGTGAAATTTGCCTTGTCTCTGGATGGTTACTGGGATACCCGCAACGTGGTTTTTGCTGCGGGTCAGGCGATCAGCTATGGCTTAAGCCCGGAGCAGGCGTTACGTTCTGTTACACTTGATGCCGCTGCTATTGCTGGTGTAGCTGATAAAATCGGTAGCATCGAAGTGGGTAAAGCTGCCACTCTGGTGGTGTCTGACGGTGATATTTTTGACTACCTGGGGCACAAAGTTCGTTACATGTGGATTGATGGTCGTGCTGTAGATTTAAACAGCAGACATAAGCAACTGCATAATAAATATCAGCAGCGGTATCAGGCTAAAAACTAAGCAGTCAGGGGCGTAAGCCCCTGAAATTTTAAGGAACAATTATGAAACTGATGTCAGTCAGTGCTTTATCTGCCATGCTGGTGCTGGCAGGCTGTCAAAGCACGACCTCTCCCTCCTCTGTAGCAGAGCAACCAAAAGCCAACGCCAAAGCCATTGAAGCCCATATGAGCTTCTTAGGTGATGACAGTCTGGAAGGCCGGGATACCGGTAGTCGTGGTCATCAAATTGCTGCAAATTATATTGCCACTCAACTGGCGGGATTAGGATTGGAACCTGCAGGTGAGCAGGGCTATTTTCAGTCTGTGCCCATGCGCAAAGCTTTGCTGGTGCAAAGCAGTGCAAAAATGTCATTAACTAAAAATGGCCAGACGACCAGCTTCGACTATCCTAAGCAGTTTTTTACCGGTCCCAGTACTTTGCATGCCAAAGTAGATGTGACCGCACCTTTGGTGTTTGTTGGTTATGGTCTGGTGTCGAAAGAGTTTAATCTGGACGATTACGCCAATCTGGATGTAAAAGGCAAAATTGTGGTGATGCTCAGTGGTCGCCCTAAATCTTTACCGAGTGAAGAAGCCGCACATATTCAAAGCTTAAAAGCCGAAAATGCCGCAGAACGTGGTGCTGTAGGTATTATCACTCTGCATACTCCGGCAGAAGAAAAAGTAAGGCCTTATGCCAACAGCCTGATGTACCTGACCAGCCCCCGTATGCGCTGGTTACACAAAGACGGCAAAGCTGAAGGCGAGTTTGAGTCTTTATCTGGCTCAGCTTATCTGCATCCTGATGCCGCCAAAGTATTGTTTGCCGGTGCCAGCCGTTCTCTGGACGATATTTTTGCCGATTTAGCTGCAGAAAAAGTGCCGGCAGGTTTTGCATTAGAAGGCACTGTCAATTTAAAACGTGAATCCACAACCGAAGATATCAGCAGCCCGAACGTTGCAGCTGTATTACCGGGTTCAGATCCAAAACTGAAAGATGAATATGTGGTGGTCACTGCGCACTCGGATCATATTGGTTTTTCCAACGACGTGCGCAGCAAAGATAAAATCAATAACGGCTTTATGGACAATGCCGCAGGCGTCAGCATTATGCTTGAAACTGCACGTTTATTTGCCCAGCAGGCAGAACGGCCAAAACGTTCGATCTTATTTGTGGCTGTGACAGGGGAAGAGAAAGGTTTATTGGGAGCTGATTATTTTGCCCATAACCCAACCCGTCCTATCGACAAGCTGGTAGCGAACGTCAATATCGACATGCCCGTGTTGTTGTATCCTTTTGCTGACATAGTGGCATTTGGCGCCAACCACTCCAGTTTAGGTGCCACAGTCGATACAGCAGCAGCTGCAGTAGGTATTAAACAAAGCCCGGATCCTATGCCTGAGCAGGCTATTTTCACCCGCTCAGACCACTACACTTTAGTGCAACAAGGTGTGCCGTCTGTATTTTTGATGACAGGTTTTACGTCCAAAGACCCAAAACAAAAAGGTGGCGAAGTCTGGGGTAAGTTTTTTGCCAAACATTACCATAAACCTACAGATGACAAGGCGGGTTTAACCGCCGACTTTGGGGCTATCCGTTACGATGCAGGTGCTACTTTCGCCGACATCAACTTCGGTATCACTACTGAAGTGGCGAATAATCCGCAGCGTCCTGTCTGGTTAAAAGACAGCTTCTTTGGCAAGATTTTTGGCAAAGACTACAACCAACAGAAATAACGAAAGGGGTCAGGCCTTGGATTTTGAATCGAATTCAACATCCAAGGCCTGACCCCCAGTTAACCACCAGCCCATTTATGCTTGTAACCTAATTTGGTTAGCTCTTGCTGCACCAGTTCCCGTTGGTCACCCTGAATTTCAATCACACCGTCTTTCACCGAACCACCACAGCCACATTTTTTCTTTAATAAAGCCGCGATTTCAGCCAGTTTTTCGGCGCTTTCAGCCAGACCTGAAATAGTGATCACAGCTTTGCCATTCCGGCCTTTGGTTTCGCGTTTTAATCGGGCATGGCCATCAGCAAAGGTCTGAGCTACAGCCTTTTGTGCTTTGGCTTTATCAATACGGCCTGTCTCTGTGCTGTAGACCAGATCATCCGCAGCAGTGCTTGTTGTTTCGGCAGGTCGCCCCAATTGTTGTTGCCAGTCGGCTAACGAGATTTTTTTGCCACTCATAAAATAATCTGTGTAAGTCGTCAGAAGGCGCACGATAAACAACAAGCGTGTAAACAGCAAGCGTTATCCCCGTCGTTCTTGAAGCCGCAGCTTTGTTGTCTTCGCGCTCTCGCCCAGGTCACATAATAGCGGTA
>CBIMJC010000061.1:0-15965 GCA_966244125.1 uncultured Rheinheimera sp. | reverse complement strand
TCAGGAACTGGCCTATGATCTGACACAACAAGGTTATCAGGTGCTGATGTTTGACCACAGAGGACAGGGCTTGTCAGAGCGTCTGACCGACAACCCACACAAAGGCCATATCGAAGATTTCCAGCAGTATGTCGATGATATGCATCAGCTGATCAGTCGTGTCGTGCTGGCAGAGCCTGCACAGCAGCCTTTGTATCTGTTAGGGCACTCTATGGGCGGGGCTATCAGTACTTTGTATTTACAGCAGCACCCAGCGGTATTTCAAAAGGCGGCGCTGTCCGCTCCTATGCATGGTATTAATGGCAAGCTGCTTTATGATGAGGGCGATGCCTGTCGTCTGGCCAGTCTGGTCTCGGTATTTTCAACAGAAGGTTATGCTGGTTTTGCTGACAAAGCCTATAGTGCCGGGCCCTTTGACGGCAATGAACTGACGGGGTCGGAAGCACGCTATCAGTGGATGCAGGACTTGTATCAGCAGAAGCCTCAGCTGCAATTAGGTGGGGCGACCTGGGGCTGGTTAGATCAGGCTTGTGCTGTGTTACCTCAAATGCAACAGCAGGCGGACAAAATCAAAATACCAGTGTTGCTGATGCAAGCAGAGCTGGACAGCATAGTGTCTGCAGCAGCACAGCAGCAGTTTTGTGCCGCATTAGCAAATAACCCGGCTTCAGGTTGTGTCGGTGGTTTACAGCAGATCAAAGGCGCTAAGCATGAGCTGTTGTTTGAACAGGATGATATTCGTCAGCAGGTTCTGGACAAAGTACTGGCACATTTTGCCACCAACTAAACAGGTTCTGGTTGACTCAGTCAACGCCATAAAAAAAGGCCACCTTGCGGTGGCCTTGTTCGTCTTAGCTGACAGCAGTTTATTCAACTGAACCAGGTTTGGTCATAGGAGCAACACTCATTTGACGGGCAGAGGCTGAGCCTGCCGGACGTTCTGAGCTTACCACCAGTGGGCGTTCGCTGTTATCCATAGCTGTAGGTTGAACCACAGTCTGGCTTTCAGCTTTCACCACAGGTTTAGTCATATCCGCCGTGATCATTTTGGCGTATCTGTTGCCTGAAGCTGCCGGAGCCTTTACTTCAGCCGCTGCTTTTTTTACAGGGGCTTTACGTGTTTTGGCTTTTGGTGCTTCTTCTGCTTCTGTAGCGGCTTCCACAACAGCTGCGGTTTCTGCCGGAGCTTCCACTACTGGAGTTTGTACTTCAGCAACCGGAGCTGTTTCTACCGGCGTTTCCACTACTACAGCAGCTTCTGCAGCCACCTGAGCTGTTTCTAGCGGCGCTTCCACTACTACAGCAACTTCTGCAGCCACCTGAGCTGTTTCTACCGGCGCTTCTGCTACTACAGCAACTTCTGCAGCCACCGGAGCTGTTTCTACCGGCGCTTCCGCTACTACAGCAGTTTCTGCAGCCACCGGAGCTGTTTCTGCCTGTGTTTCCACAACAGCAGTTTCAACCACAGCTTCAGCTATAGGTAAATCCAGTTGTTGTTCAGTGCTGACCACAGTGTCCTGATCTTCAGGGTAACGGGCAGCTAAAGCTTCTTCAGCTTCCTGATCCTGCTGTTCTTTTTTGCGTTTCTGACCAGCAGCACGTAAGTGACGTGGAGAACGACGGCTGCGGCTACGGCCTTCAGCTGCTTCTTTTTCTGCATCAGTGTTTTCCGCATCTGTGGCGTCTGCCTGCGCAGTTTCAACGGCATCAGCCTGAACAGCTGCAGGTTCAGTCTCTGCTGCGTTGACTGGCGCTGCGGCAATTTCTGCGGCTACGGTGTCAATCACAACAGGAGCTACTACTGCTGTTTCAACCACAGGAGCAGCGACAACAGCAGCTTCTACTGTTACTGCTGCGGCTTCAACAGCTTCTTTTTCATGACGCACAGACTTGCGCATCTGACGACGTTGACGACGTTCCACCAGCTTAGTGCTGTGCTCTTCGTCATGCTCTGCAGCTTTTACCGGTGCCGGACGCTCAGATACAGGTTTTTTCTGCTCGTGGCGATCATGACGTTCAGGGCGCTCAGCACGTTCCTGACGAGGTTTATCCTGCCGTGCTGAACGTTGTTCTGTAGTGCGTTCCTGATGGCGTTCATTGCTGCGTTCAGCTTTGGCCGGAACAGCATTGTCGTCTTTGGCAACTTTTTCATCCCCTTCCTGACGGCGGCGATTTTTGTTGTTACGACGTCTGTTGTTATCACGGTTATTACTGCGACGTGGGGCTTCTTCCGCTTTTTTCTCTGGTGCAGGAGCAGCAGCGAATAAAGATTTAAACCAACCTACGACAGACTCTACCAGACCAGGGCCAGCTTCTTTGACTGCCGCAGCTTCTGCTTTGCGGGCCGCAGGAACTGGTGCTGTTGCATTCGAAGCTTCAGCCAGATTAATGGCTGAGACTGCTGGTTTTTCTTTAACAGTTTCACCAATAGGGTTATACACAGCGCTGCCCATAGCTGGAGCTTTCACCATGTTGTAGCTGGACTCTTCAATCTCTTCGTCGATACGGATGCGCGTCACTTCATAGTTTGGCGTTTCCATATGTTCGTTAGGAATGATGTAAATCCGGATGCCGTGGCGGCTTTCAATACGACGTACTGAATCGCGTTTTTCATTCATCAGGTAGGTCGCAACTGAGACCGGTACCTGAGCATGGATTTGACTGGTGTTGTCTTTAATAGCTTCTTCTTCGATTAAACGTAAAATCGACAGAGCTGAAGACTCAGTGCTGCGGATAGTACCGCGGCCATGACAACGTGGACAGACATGAGTCGCAGATTCACCCAAAGATGGACGTAAACGCTGACGTGACATTTCCAGCAAACCAAAACGCGAAATGCGGCCAATCTGCACGCGGGCACGGTCTTGTTTCACTGCGTCTTTTAAGCGGTTTTCGACTTCACGCTGATGGCGAACCGGCGTCATGTCGATGAAGTCGATCACAATCAAACCACCCAAGTCACGTAAACGTAACTGACGGGCAATTTCATCGGCCGCTTCTAAGTTGGTATTAAAGGCTGTTTCTTCGATATCACCGCCTTTGGTGGCTTTTGACGAGTTAATGTCAATAGCAGTTAAGGCTTCAGTGCTGTCGATCACGATAGAACCACCAGAAGGTAAACGCACTTCACGGCGGAAAGCGGATTCGATCTGAGTCTCAATCTGGAAGTGCATAAACAGTGGCACTTCGCCCTGATACATTTTGACGCGGTGGGCAAAATCAGGACGGAATTGCTGAATATAAACTTTGGCTTCTTCGAAAATGCGTGGGTTGTCGATCAGTATTTCACCGACATCACGGCGCAGGTAATCACGGATAGCACGGAACACCACGTTGCTTTCCTGATGGATCAGGAAAGGAGCAGGGCGGTTTTGCGCTTCGTGGGTAATAGCAGACCAGTGTTTTAATAAGGCTTTTAAGTCGTAATCCAGCTCTTCGTGAGATTTACCCACACCAGCGGTACGGACTATTAACCCCATGCCGTCTGGCAGTTGTAATTGATCCAAAGAGTCTTTTAAGTCCTGACGCTCGTCGCCTTCAATACGACGTGAAATACCACCGGCGCGGGGATTGTTAGGCATCAGCACTAAATAAGAACCAGCTAAAGAGATAAAAGTGGTTAAGGCTGCGCCTTTTTGACCACGTTCTTCTTTATCAATCTGGATAATAACTTCCTGGCCTTCTTTGACTACTTCTTTAATATTGGGGCGACCATCAAAGGTATAACCAGCAGGGAAATATTCGCGGGAGATTTCTTTCAGAGGTAAAAAGCCATGGCGTTCAGAGCCATAATCAACAAAAGCTGCTTCCAGACTGGGCTCAACCCGGGTGATTTTTCCTTTGTAGATATTGGCTTTTTTCTGTTCGTGCCCTGGGCTTTCGATATCCAGGTCGTATAATTTTTGTCCATCGACAAGTGCTACGCGGATTTCTTCTTCCTGCGTGGCGTTAATTAACATTCTTTTCATTGTTTTGTGACTCTATTGCATAGGCCACAACGCAACGACATCCTGCGTCCGCGTTTCAGATGGTCAAACATATCAATGCTGCAGTCTCTCGACTGGGGATGCTTGAGCTAACTCATTTAATACCACTACGGGTTCAGCTTACTTCGGGTTGACTACTGTGGCTTGATCTGAGGGAGCTTAATCCGTCATAACCAGCTGGTCACCTTACTCGAATCTGAAGCAGTTCCGGTATATTGGGTGCCGCCTTGTCAGGGCCGCACTTAAATGTTTTTTGCTGTGATCTGACACAGAGATCGCGCGATACCGCGCTGCGTTGTCGCAATTTTTTTTTGCCTAAGTGACCGGAAGCTGTGTTTTGTCTCTGTCAGTAATAAATTACGCAGCATTACTTCAGACAAATAGCGTTATTCTCGCCCGCAGAGTATAAATACGTTGGTTTTCCCAACGAATTCGGTATGATCTGCCTCCCGAACGGTGCCTCACATTTTCTCTTACGTCACTTTGAGCGCCCTAATTGCCGTTTTTGGCATAATTAGCCCGATAATTATCCCACTAATTAGCGACCAATAGCAACTTAATTTAAGCTTAGCAGAGTAACTGAAACGCATGACTGAAAATATCAAAACTCCGGTGCAATACATTGATGTAGAAGAAGATTATTCCGGTCAACGTATAGATAACTTCTTAATGGCACGGTTGAAGAGCATACCAAAGAGTGTGATTTATCGGGTTTTGCGTAAAGGTGAAGTACGGGTTAATAAAAAAAGGATAAAACCTGAGTACAAACTGCAGGCTGGTGATCAGGTGCGGGTACCGCCTTTAGTGCTGCATGATGAGCCGGAAAAAGAGCCTGTGTCTGTGGGTCTTTCGATGGTGAAAAACCTCGAAAGCCATATTCTTTTTGAAGACAACGACTTAATTGTTTTAAACAAACCCACAGGCATGGCGGTGCATGGTGGCAGCGGTTTATCTTTTGGTGTGATTGAGGCTTTACGTGCATTAAGGCCAACGGCCCGTCATCTTGAACTGGTGCACAGATTAGACCGGGATACCTCAGGTTGTTTACTGATCGCCAAAAAACGTTCTGTGCTGACCAATCTGCACGAACAGTTGCGTTTAAAAACAGTAGAGAAAAAATACTGGGCATTGGTTGCTGGCCAGTGGGACAGCAAAATCAAAAAAGTCACAGAACCGCTGCGCAAAAACACCTTACAAAGTGGTGAGCGTGTAGTGCGGGTTGATGAAGCTCAGGGCAAACCTTCGGAAACCCGTTTTAAAATTCTGCAGCGTTATGAAGAAGGCACCCTGGTGGAGGCTTTCCCTGTCACAGGCCGTACTCACCAAATTCGGGTGCATACCGCCTGTAAAGGTCATGCCATCGCCTGTGATGATAAATACGGCGACAACGAATTTACCTCTCAGATGCAAAACCTCGGATTAAACCGTTTGTATTTGCATGCCAAAACTCTGACTTTTACCCATCCTGGTACAGGCAAGGAGTTGACCTGTGATGCGCCTCTGGATAACGCGTTAAGTAGTGTTTTGGAAAAACTGAAGAGAAAATAATGAGTTCGGATATAGCTTTAGTGGTATTTGACTGGGACGGCACAGTGATGGACTCAGTAGGCCGTATTGTATCGTCCATGCGTTCTGCGGCTGAATTATCAGGTTTAACAGTGCCGACTGAACATCAGGTGAAACAAATTATTGGCCTGAGCCTGGATCCGGTGTTTGATATTTTATTCCCCGGTATCAATGCAACAGAGCGTCAGGTGGTGTTTGAACATTACCGCGACCAGTATTTATCGCATGATCATCCGCCGACGCCGTTGTTTGCAGGGGCAGAGCAGGTGATGTCTGAGCTGAAACAACAAGGTCTGTTGTTGGCGGTCGCCACAGGGAAAGCCCGTAAAGGTTTAACACGGATGTTTGAGGAAACAGGTTTAGGGCCTTATTTCAACACCAGCCGCTGTGCCGATGAAGCGGCCTCCAAACCCAGTCCTGATATGTTGCAACAAATACTGGCAGAGCTTAACTTGCCGGCACATCGTGCCGTGATGGTGGGTGACACTATTCATGATATGGCGATGGCGCAAGCGATAGAAATGCCGCGTATTGGGGTGACTCATGGTGTGCATGGCAGGGACGAGCTGAGTCGTTATCAGCCCAAAGCTATTATTGATTCGCTGCCAGAGCTGTTAACGGCGCTTTGAATACTATGATGTCACTGCTGTAGGGGCGGGTCTTGTACCCGCCCGTCTATTTATACCACGGCACAAATCAGGGCTGGGTGAGCAAATCCCTGCCTTCCAATCTCAGCATCTCCAGCAAACGAATCAGTGGCAGGCCTATTAAGCTATTGGGGTCGTCACCTTCGAGCTTTTTAAACAAACTGATGCCCAGACCTTCACTCTTAAAACTGCCGGCACAGTTCAGCGGTTGTTCTCTTTTTATATAAGCAAGAATTTCCGCCTCGGTTAATTCACGAAAATGCACATGAAAAGGCTCAACACAAAGCTGGTACTGTTTGGTTTGGGCGTTCACCAGAGCTAATCCGGTTAAAAAGGTGACTTTATGGCCGCTGAAGCTTTTTAACTGTTTATAGGCATTTTCTGCTGTGTGAGGTTTACCGAGAATCTGACCGTTAAACACAGCGACCTGATCGGAACCAATCACCAGACCTTCAGTTAATTTATCAGCCACAGCTTGTGCTTTTAATACTGCTAAGCGACTGACCAGTTGCTCCGGTGTTTCACCCGGCAAAGGGGTTTCGTCGACTTCAGGTTTGGCCGTAGAAAAGTTCGGTGTAAGTTTTTCCAGTAAAGCCTTACGATACACAGAAGTAGAGGCTAAATACAAAGCTTGGGTTGACATAAAAGCACCTCGTTGGGACAATGCGCCGCACTATACCCTTCCTGAGCGAAGTTGCAACTTTGTTGACTCTGTTTGCTAAAACAGCAGTGACTCAGGCTCGTATAAGCCAGAACGGCCGTCAGAACAGCGGTTTAGACCGGAAAAATTAACAAAAAAGAGGCAGGAATCCTTTGACAGCTTTAGCCTCGATCTATATGATGCGCGCCTTATGCAAAAGGTAAAAATTCCAATTACCCTTGATCCAACACGGGCTGCACAAAAACGTTCTACGTTTGATGGCATTATTCCACTGGTGAATTTAACCAGATTAACGGAATCGTTAGTAAGTTCTGAGGGTGATGTAGACGTAGTAGTACATTGTGGAACTGATGAACAGGGGCTGGTGTATATTGAAGCACAGGCCCGTTGTCAGGTGCAGGTCACATGTGAACGCTGTAGCGAACATATGAGCCTGGAACTGAACACCAGTTTTGCATACACTCCAATCCGGAGTGATAACGATTCGGCTCACGATGATATTCCAGAGCGCTACGAAGTGGTCGAAAAAAACGAACACGGCGAAGTTAACTTGAGGCAATTGGTTGAGGACGAATTAATTCTGGCTTTACCTCTGTTTCCGATGCACGACGAAGGGTCTTGTGATCCAACTAAAGTGCAGATGAGCTGGGGAGAAATAGAACCAGAACCAGAAAAACCGAACCCATTTGCAATATTGCAAGAATTGAAGAAAAAATAGTTTTTTAGGAGAAAGGCAATGGCTGTACAGCAAAACAAAAAATCTCGTGCAAGACGTGACATGCGTCGTTCTCATGATGCGTTGACTGGGCCAACGCTGTCTGTAGACGCAACTTCAGGTGAAACTCACCGTCGTCACCACATCACTGAAGATGGTTACTACAAAGGTCGTAAAGTAATTAAGTAAGTTTGGATGCACTCGTTGCAACCACTACGACTTAAAATAGCTTTAGATATGATGGGGGGCGACCATGGCCCCCTATCAACTATTCCTGCAGCTATAGAAGCGCTGTGTGAATACCCTCATGTTGATCTTGTCCTCTGCGGCGATTCTGAAATACTGACCACTGAATTAGAACAAGCGGGTTATTTAAACCATCCTCAGCTTTCTATCCAGCACGCGTCCCAACAAGTTCTGATGACAGACAAACCTTCAGTGGCTTTGCGCAACAAGCGCCAGTCGTCTATGCGTATTGCTCTGGATTTGGTTGAACAAAATAAAGTGGCTGCTTGTGTCAGCGCTGGTAACACTGGTGCTTTGATTGCAATGGCGCATTTTGTGCTGAAAATGCTCAATGGGGTCGAACGTCCTGCTCTGATAAGTAGCTTACCTTCTACTATTGGCAGTCCGGTTTTTATGCTGGATTTAGGTGCCACGGTCAATTGTGATTCCGACACTTTGTTCCAGTTTGCCGTGATGGGCGCTGTAATGGCTGAAGAAGTGGAGGGGATTTCCAGACCTAAAGTGGCGCTGCTGAATATGGGCGAAGAGGAAATCAAAGGTTCGGACCAAATCAAACGCACTTCTTTACTCTTATCCGAATGTCCGGATATCAATTACATTGGTTATATCGAAGGCAATGACATTTTTTCCGGCAAAGCCGACGTTATTGTTTGTGATGGCTTTGTCGGCAATGTTGCGCTGAAAACCTGCGAAGGTGTGGCGAAACTTATCTTAAAACGCTTAGAAACTGCACTGAAAAACTCCATGTCTGCTCAACTTTTCGGCTGGTTAATCAAACCTTTCCTGAAAAGTATGTCTTTGGGCGTGAACCCCGACCAGTATAACGGGGCAAGTCTGATAGGATTGCGCGGAATTGTAGTGAAAAGTCATGGAAATGCGACAAAAGAGGCATTTCTCAGTGCCATCCGTCAGGCCGTGCGCGAGGTTGAACGCCAGGTGCCGGTGAAGATCAAAGACAGGCTGGAACACGTATTAATTGACAAAGCGTAGGGCCCAATGTATTCACGCATTATTGGAACCGGAAGTTACTTTCCGTCTCAGGTCAGAACCAATGCTGATCTCGAAACCATGGTCGAAACCACAGACGAGTGGATCATCGAACGTACTGGTATCAAAGAACGCCGCATCATAGCGGACAACGAAACTGTTGCCACTATGGGCGCTCAGGCTGCATTAAAAGCTATTGAAGCAGCCGGCATCGAAAAAGACTCCATCGACATGATCGTCATGGCCACTACCAGTGCTGCACGGGCTCTGCCAAGCGCAGCCTGTGAAGTGCAGCGTGAACTGGATATGCCAGGCATTCCCGCTTTTGATGTAGCTGCAGCCTGTGCCGGTTTTTGTTACGCCTTAAGTATTGCTGACCAGTATATAAAAAGTGGTATGGCAAAACGGGTGCTGGTGATAGGCTCAGATTGTTTATCACGTTTAATGAGTCCTGAAGATCGCAGCATGGTGATTTTATTTGGTGATGCCGCTGGCGCTGTCATTTTAGAAGCTTCAGAACAGCCAGGTATTTTATCCACTCATATTCATGCCGACGGCAGATACTCCGAATTACTCTATGTCGACAACCCGATCCGCGGTGATGAAGCTTCGGTGCATAATTCCTGGGGTGCGATGAAAGGCAATGAAGTCTTTAAAGTGGCTGTCACCCGTTTATCTGAAGTGGTAGAGCAAACCTTAGCCGCCAACGATATGGATAAATCCCAAATCGACTGGTTAGTGCCGCATCAGGCCAATCTGCGCATTATCTCGGCTGTAGCCCGTAAACTGGACATGTCGATGGATCAGGTGGTGATCAATCTGGACCGTTACGGCAATACCTCAGCGGCGACCGTGCCTACAGCTTTGGATGAAGCTGTGCGGGATGGCCGCATCCAGCGCGGACAGACTATATTGCTTGAAGCTTTTGGCAGTGGTTTTGCCTGGGCTTCGGCTTTAATACGTTACTAACTCTATTAAGAGAAGATTTGCAGGAACAATGATGAACAATAAACTTGCATTGGTATTCCCTGGACAGGGGTCACAAAGTGTCGGCATGTTAGCGGAATTGTACGCAGAATTTGCTAGTGTACGCGACACCTTCGCCGAAGCATCCCAGGCTTTAGGTTATGACTTATGGGCCCTGGTGGCCAATGGTCCTGATACTGAATTAAATGAAACCCACCGCACTCAGCCTGCTTTATTAACAGCTTCTGTGGCTGTGTATCGTGTATGGCTGGAGCAGGGCGGTGCTACTCCTGCCTATTTAGCAGGCCATTCTTTAGGTGAATATTCAGCTTTAGTTTGTGCTGGTGTGCTGAGCCTGACTGACGCCGTCAAGCTGGTGGAAAAACGTGGTCAGTATATGCAACTGGCTGTGCCAGCTGGTACTGGTGCTATGTCCGCTATTATTGGTCTGGACGATGCGTTGATTGCCAAAGCCTGCGAAGAAGCAGCGCAAGGTGAAGTGGTGTCTCCGGTTAACTTTAACTCACCTGGTCAGGTGGTGATTGCTGGTAACAAAGCTGCGGTTGAACGTGCCAATGAACTTTGTAAAGCCGCAGGTGCCAAACGAGCGCTGCCTTTACCTGTGTCTGTGCCGTCGCACTGCGCTTTAATGAAACCAGCAGCAGATAAACTGGCTATTGATTTAAACCATATCGCCTTTCATACAGCTGTCATACCAGTAGTGAACAATGTTGATGTGGTTGCAGCTGCAGATGCCGCTGCAATCAAGGACGCTTTAGTGCGTCAGCTGTATAGTCCGGTGCGCTGGACCGAAAGTATTGAATTTTTAGCTGCACAAGGTGTGGACAGAGTCATTGAACTGGGTGCGGGCAAGGTATTAAGCGGCTTGATTAAACGTATTAATAAAGAGCTGAACACAGCTTCAGTCACAGATGTAGCGTCATTAAAAGACGCTTTAGCTGCAGAATAAAAGGCTTATAGACTATGACAACCTCATTTATTTCGTTAGAAGGTCAGGTGGCCTTAGTTACAGGTGCAAGCCGTGGTATAGGCCGCGCTATTGCTGAACAATTAGCCGCTTTAGGCGCTAAAGTGGTTGGAACTGCAACAACTGAATCAGGTGCAGCTGCTATTTCCGCTTATTTAGGTGACAAAGGTCAGGGCCTGGTGTTAAATGTCGGCGATGCAGACTCTATTGAGCAGTGTTTAGAGGCGATCAAAGCACAGTTTGGTGACATTGATATTCTGGTCAATAACGCTGGTATTACCCGCGATAACCTGTTGATGCGCATGAAAGAAGAAGAATGGTTCGACATCATGCAAACCAATTTGACATCAGTGTACCGTTTAAGTAAAGCTGTGCTGCGTAGCATGATGAAAAAGCGTCACGGCCGGATCATCAGCATAGGTTCAGTAGTAGGTTCTATGGGCAATGCAGGTCAGACTAACTATGCTGCAGCCAAGGCGGGCGTGTTAGGTTTTACCAAGTCATTAGCCAGAGAAGTGGCGTCACGTGGTATTACTGTGAACGCTATTGCACCTGGTTTTATCGACACCGATATGACCAAAGAATTGTCAGAAGAGCAAAAAGAAGCAATTTTCAGCCAGGTCCCGGCGAATCGCCTGGGCAAGCCGGAAGAGATAGCGGCCGCTGTAGCCTTTTTGGCTTCAGGTCCGGCTGCCTATATTACGGGTGAAACCATCCATATCAACGGTGGTATGTATATGGTGTAAGCCAACAGCCTTCGTGAGCGAAGCTGCGGCTTCAGGACCGAACGCTATTAGCCAAAGTAATTGGAGTTGCAGCGCGACGACAAGCGAAGAGTCCCCATGAACATAGGTGTCCTATGTGATTGGGGCGACAGAGCGAAGTCAACAAAGCTGCGGCTTCAAGAACGAAGGCTAATGAGGTTTGACCAGCATGAAAAGCTAAGTGCTTTGCTTGCAACAAACCGGGCTTACGCATAAACTAGCCGCCACACAAAATTGCACCAATTGTTGCGATTTACATGAGAAAAAGGAAGAAAAGATGAGCAACATCGAAGAACGCGTTAAAAAAATTATCATCGAGCAGTTAGGCGTTAAAGAAGAAGAAGTGAAGCACGAATCTTCTTTCGTTGACGATTTAGGCGCTGACTCTCTGGACACAGTAGAATTAGTTATGGCTCTGGAAGAAGAATTCGACACAGAGATCCCAGACGAAGAAGCTGAAAAAATTACAACGGTACAGTCTGCTATCGACTATATCAAAGCCCACGCTGAGTAAGCGATGAGCTGACAAAACGGGTAGCCTCTGCTACCCGTTTTTGTTTCTGAAGCTGCCTGCTACGTATCAAATGCAGAAGCGGATCAGCAATAAAGAATAAATCAGACTGCGGAGGATTCTGTGGCAAAACGTCGAGTGGTTGTGACGGGCTTAGGTATGCTAACGCCCCTGGGGAACGATGTAACGTCGACCTGGCAGGCTTTATTACAAGGTCAAAGTGGAATAGCGCTGTTTGATCATATTGATCCAGAGGCTTACACCACTAAATTTGCTGGTTTAGTCAAAAATTTTGACGTCGAACAGTTTTTCCCGGCCAAAGAAGCCAAAAAAATGGATTTATTTATCCAGTACGGTGTAGCCGCCGGTGTGCAGGCTTTTAAAGATTCCGGACTGGAAATTAACGAACAAAACGCCGAGCGTATAGGTGTAGCTGTAGGTTCAGGTATTGGTGGTTTAGGTTTAATCGAAGAAAACCACACCAAATTACTGAACAGCGGCCCACGTCGTTTATCGCCGTTTTTTGTGCCTTCTACCATTATCAACATGATTTCAGGCCATTTATCCATCATGTTAGGGTTACAAGGTCCAAATATCAGCATAGTGACGGCCTGTACTACTGGTGTGCATAACATTGGTCAGGCGGCCCGTATGATAGCTTACGGTGATGCTGATGCGATGATTGCCGGTGGTGCAGAAAAAGCATCAACCACTTTAGGTATGGGTGGCTTTGGTGCAGCCCGTGCATTATCTACCCGTAACGATGCGCCACAACAGGCCAGTCGTCCATGGGATAAAGACCGTGACGGTTTTGTATTAGGGGATGGCGCCGGTGTTGTGGTGCTGGAAGAGTACGAACATGCCAAAGCCCGTGGCGCCAAAATTTATGCTGAGCTGGTAGGTTTTGGTATGAGTGGCGATGCCTATCATATGACCTCACCACCGGAAAATGGCCGTGGTGCAGCTCTTGCGATGAAAAACGCTTTACGTGATGCTGGTGTTAACGCCGATCAGGTGCAGTACATCAACGCGCATGGCACCTCGACACCAGCAGGTGACATAGCTGAAACTATGGCGATTAAATCTATTTTTGGTGCCAAACCAGAAGGATTGATGGTCAGTTCCAGCAAGTCGATGATGGGGCACTTGTTAGGTGCTGCAGGTTCTGTCGAATCTATCATCACTATTTTGTCACTGCTTGACCAGAAAGTCTCTCCAACCATCAACCTGGATAATCCGGATGAAGGCTGTGACTTAGACTATGTACCGCACACGGCCCGTGATGCCAAAATGGAATACGCTTTATGTAACTCCTTTGGTTTCGGCGGCACTAACGGTTCTATTTTGTTTAAGAAAATCTAACGTGTTGGGGTCAGGCCTTGGATGTTGCGTCTCGATGCAACATCCAAGGCCTGACCCCCATTGTTTATCTGACCCTTTGATTTTTCTATCTTATTTTTCCCGCTTATTGTCGTAATTCCAGACGGAACCTGCCATTAAAAGTAAATACTGGGGTAACAACTCCATATCTTTTAATCAACAGAAGCACCCTTACCTATGTCCTATAAAAAAAGCTGTGTTGCTCTGGCGCTGATGCTTTGTGCTCAGGTCTCTTTTGCCGATCCTATTGCCCAAACCAAGGGAAAGTTCGAAGATAAATTCCGTCAACTGGACGAGTCTTTACCCACGCCTAATATTTACCGTAACGCCGCTGGTGAGCCGGGTCAGCAGTACTGGCAACAGCAGGTGGATTACAAAATAAAAGCCAGCCTGGATGAAGAAAAACGCCGTTTATCCGGTAGTCAGACTATCCATTACAAAAACAACTCGCCTTATACACTGAAGTACTTATGGTTGCAGTTGGACCAGAATATCTTTAAATCGGATTCTATGGCGGAAGTCTCCAGCACCTTTGGTGGTGGTTCAACACCCACCAATGATCAGCCTGCCAAAATCAGTCTCGACGAATTACGTAATCTGCAATTCCTAGCCGATCACGAATTGGGGTATCAGCTGGACAACATCAAACTGGCTGACGGCACAAAGCTGAAGTTTGTCGTGGTTGGCACTCAGATGCGGATTGATTTACCCAAACCGTTAAAAGCCGGAGAGTCTTTGCAGTTCTCTATGGATTTTGCCTTTAATATAGTTGAAGAAGATGCAGTCTCAGCCCGCTCAGGTTATGAACATTTCCCGGATGATAAACGCAAAGGTGGCAACGATATCTTCTTGTTTGCTCAATGGTTCCCGCGTTTAGTCGCCTACACAGATTATGAAGCCTGGACCAATAAAGAGTTTTTAGGCTCAGGTGAGTTCACGCTGGAATTTGGTGACTATGAGGTCGAGATGACGGTGCCGGCAGACCACATCGTCTCGTCCACAGGGGATTTGGTTAATGCGCAGGATGTGCTGACCAAAGAACAGCTGCAGCGTCTGGAGAAAGCTAAAACGGCCAAACGTCCTGTGTTTATCGTGACAGAGCAAGAAGCTCTGGAAAATGAAAAAGATGACACGGATGAGCGCAAAACCTGGCGTTTCAAAGCCAACAATGTACGGGATTTTGCCTGGGCTTCTTCGCGTAAATTTATCTGGGATGCCAAAGGTTATCAACAAGGTGGGGCTGATCAGCCTTTTGTGATGGCGATGTCGTTTTATCCAAAAGAGGGCGGCGATTTATGGAAAAAATACTCCACAGAATCCGTAGTCCATACGCTGGAAGTTTATTCCCGTTTCTCCTTTGATTATCCGTATTCGGTTGCCCAGTCTGTGAATGGCCCTGTAGGTGGCATGGAATATCCGATGATTACCTTTAACGGCCCGCGTACAGAATTGCAAAAAGATGGCAGTCGTACTTATTCACAAGCAGAGAAGCGCTTTTTGATTGGTGTGGTGATCCACGAAGTAGGGCATATTTATTTCCCTATGGTGGTGAACTCTGACGAGCGGCAGTGGACCTGGATGGATGAAGGGTTAAACAGCTTTTTAGATGGTATTGCAGGTCGGGAGTGGGACCCACAAATTCCATGGGGTGTCGAAGCCCGTGATATCACTGATTATATGAAAAGTGATCATCAGGAACCCATCATGACACAATCGGACAGCGTGACGCGTTTAGGCCCTAATGCGTACACCAAACCTGCGGTTGCGCTGAATATTCTGCGTGATGTGATTTTAGGCCGTGAGCTGTTTGATTTTGCTTTTAAAGAATACGCCACCCGCTGGAAGTTTAAGCGCCCGACACCTTCAGATTTTTTCCGTACTATGGAAGAAGCCAGTGGTGTTGATTTGGACTGGTTCTGGCGTGGCTGGTTTTACAGCACCGACCATGTCGATATCTCTTTAGATAAAGTCTACAAACTGCAATTGGATACCAAAGATCCGGACATCGACTTTGAGCGTCGCCGCAAAGAAGAGCAGGACAAACCTATGCCAATTTTTGTTGAGCTGAATGAAGCCGAAGGCAAAACCACCTGGGTGGAGCGTAATAAAGATGTCACTGATTTTTATGACAAAAATGACAGGTTTACGGTGACCAATAAAGAGCGCAACAGCTACCAGCAATTCCTGGCTGATCTGGAACCCTGGGAGCGTCAGGTGTTTGAGCGTGCTGTAGAAGAAAACAAAAACTACTATGTGCTGAATTTCAGTAACTTAGGTGGCCTGGTGATGCCGATACTGCTGCAACTGACCTTCGAAGATGACAGTGTGCAGGACATGTATATTCCGGCCGAGATTTGGCGTAAAACTCCGGATGCCGTCAGCAAACTGATAGTGACAGACAAAGTCTTAAAACAGGTGGTGGTGGATCCGAAGTGGTTAACCGCCGATGTGGATGTGGAAAACAACCATTCCCCACGTCAGATCATTCCGTCCAGTATTGAAGCCTTTAAACGGGAGAAGAGTAAGGACTTGGTCGAGCGCGACATTA
>CBIMJC010000060.1:0-16024 GCA_966244125.1 uncultured Rheinheimera sp. | reverse complement strand
TCCATAGCGGAACAAAATCCTTTATCCGGGCAGAAATCAGGCTGTTACAATGCCCGCTGAAAAGCAGCTCATAAAGCAATTTAATGCTATGATGCCCACACTGGATCAGAACAAACAAACCTGCGACTGCTGCACCAGTTGAACGGGTTGAAGCACGATGACAAAGCGCAGCCAACGCAGCTGCTGCTTCAGAGAAGAAGGGTATATGAAGTCAACAAATCAGCCAGGAATAGCCCCGATGACTCCGATGAAAGGAAAAGCGACGTCTTTTGACATCGCTTATCTGGCCGGCGTGTCGCAATCCACGGTATCGCGTGCTTTGCGTGACAGTCCGGCTGTGAATCAGGAAACCAAAGACAAAATTTTTGCCATAGCTAAACAGCTGAATTACAAGGTAGACAAAAACGCCAGTAATTTACGTAAACAGACCACTGGCACTCTGGCCTTGTTGCTGTTTGAAGACCCAACAGTAGACGAATCTCAAATCAATCCGTTTTTCCTTGCGATGCTTGGCAGTATTACCCGTGCCTGTAGCCAGCGTGGCCATGACTTATTGGTCTCCTTTCAACAATTGAGTAACGACTGGCATGCCGACTATGAAGACAGTAAAAAAGCGGACGGCATTATCCTGTTAGGTTACGGCGACTACAAAGATTACGAAGAAAAACTCAATAGCTTGTTGGCGCAACAAACTCACTTCGTCTGCTGGGGGGCTGAAGTGCAAGGCCACCCTGAATTCACTATCCGTAGCAATAACCTGCAAGGTGGCAAACTGGCTGGACAACATCTGTTGCAACAAGGACGACGCCGTTTTGCCTTTATTGGCAATGCCTCTGATCACAGCCCGGAATTTCTGGCCCGTTATCAGGGCATGGTTCACGCTTTAGAACAAGCGGGTATCGAAGAAAGCTCAGTAGCCCAACTGGATGCAATCTCGACTGAACAGGCAGGCTTTGATGCCATAAACCAACTACACGCTCAGGGCAAAAGTTTTGACGCACTGTTTTGTGCCAGTGACCTGATCGCCATAGGAGCCATTCGCGCCTTGCAGAAAAAAGGCCTGAAAGTACCGGAAGACGTTGCAGTAGTAGGTTTTGATGATATTCCGGTTGCATCCTTTTCTTCTCCGGCTTTAACTACTATCCAGCAAAATACCTCGCTGGCCGGTGAAATGCTGGTGGTGAATTTATTAAAACTGATTAACCACCAGGCTGTTGAACTGACTGAAATTCAACCCAAAATTATCGTCCGTCAATCTTGTGGTGCTGCAGAGCGTTAAGCTGCAGCCCAGGTCTCTTACATGAATCCATCTGGCAAAACTCTGCATCCACGCAATAAACATCAACAGCCTTATGACTTTGCGGCTCTTTGTGCCGCAGTTCCGGCACTCTCCGCTTTTGTCCGCGACAATGGCTATGCTGTGTTATCTATAGATTTTGCCAACCCGGATGCAGTGAAAGCACTGAACCAGGCTTTATTAAAACAGCTGTATTCTGTACAGCACTGGCAACTGCCCGATGGTTTTTTATGTCCTGCTGTGCCGGGCCGGGCAGACTATCTGCATTATCTGGCCGATCTGCTGGCGCTATTGAATAAAAACAAAGTCCCTACTGGTGGCAAAGTGCAGTTGCTGGATACAGGCTGTGGCGCTAACCTGATTTATCCGTTATTGGCTCAGGCCGAATATGGCTGGAAAGTGACGGCGTCAGAACTTGATCCTGTAGCTACAGACGCGGCTCAGCTTTTGATCGACCAAAATCAGCTGCAAGACAAAATTACACTGCGGCGGCAACACCACTCCCAACAGATATTTCAGGGCATTATCCAGCCAACAGACTTGTTTGATTTAACCTTGTGTAACCCACCTTTTCATAACTCTGCTGCACAAGCTGCGGCAGGCAGCGAACGTAAAGCCAAAAATCTGGGGTATAAAAAATCAGAGCTGAATTTTGCAGGCCGTTCACATGAGCTTTGGTGTGATGGCGGAGAAGCCACTTTTATCAGAACTATGATTACCGAAAGCCAGATTTATGCCCAACAGGTATTGTGGTTTAGCAGTCTGGTGTCAAAGCAGGAGAATGTGTCTGCACTGCAGCAGCAACTTGATGCTATAGGAGCAGAGCATCAGTTGATTCAGATGCAGCAGGGCAATAAACAGAGCAGGATCCTGGCCTGGAGCTTTATGGCGGAGAAACAACGCCAGCTATGGGCACAATTCAGATGGCAGAAAAAATAACAACAGTAAAAGTGCTTCTGACCTGTCCATCGCTAAACAAGATCAGAAGCGGGAGAGCTGTTGTATTTTCCGTTATTTGGACGCCAGACGGCGGGTTTTGACCCGCAGTACATACAAAGCCGCAATAATCCAGCTGACGCCGCCAATCACCAGAGCGTAAATCGCTTGCTTGTCAAACAGATGATTCACCAGCGAACCTAAAATACTGGCGGCCAATAACTGCGGTAATACGATGAAGATATTAAATATCCCCATGTAAACGCCCATTTTGTTGGCTGGCAGGCTGTCGGCTAATAAAGCGTAAGGCAAGGATAAAATTGACGCCCATGCCATACCTATACCAATCATAGGGATCCACAACATCAGCGGATCTTCTATCCACATAAAACCAAATAAGCCAAAAGCACCACAGACCAGGTTAAAACTGTGAGTCAGCTGGATGCTTGATTTACGCACCATGATGGGGATTAACAAAGCGGCAATAGCCGCAAAACCGTTGTATATCGCAAACAGAATACCGACCCAGTCTGCCCCCTCGTTATAGGCCGCTGAAGTGGTATCACTGCTGCCATAGTGAGTGGCGGTCACAGCAGCCGTGGTGTAAATCCATAATGAAAACAACGCAAACCAGGAGAAAAACTGCACTACAGCTAAGCGCCGCATTGTAATTGGCATGCTGTACAAATCGTCGACTATTTGCACCACCATGTTGTAATTTTCTTTGGTTTTGAACCAGCTGGTCAGCCATTGCAATAAACCAAAAGCAGCCAGGCCACCACCTAAAATATACAGCTGTTTGTCCATATCCCAGTTGTACACAACCGTCAGACAGATAATACCAACCAGCACAAAAGCCCAGCCACGGTGGAAATAGGTTTTACCTGAACCTGCAGGTTGCATCACAGGTGCCTGATGATCCGGTTCAGCCATTTCAGCTTTTTCATATTGTGCCAGTTCATCAGGGCTGTATTCTTTGCTGCGGATCACTGTCCAAAGCACGGCCAGCAGTAGCACAGCACCACCAGCGTAAAAGGAGTATTTCACTGAATCCGGAATTTGGCCTTCAGGTGCTGTATTGGCTACGTCAAACCAGTTGGTCAGAATCCAGGGCAAAGCAGAAGCGATAACTGCGCCTACACCAATAAAGAAACTTTGCATGGAGAAGCCAACAGGGCGTTGTCTGGCATTTAAATTATCACCAACAAAAGCACGAAATGGCTCCATAGTGACGTTGATGGCCGCATCCAAAATCCACAACATACCAGCGGCTATCCATAAGCCAGGCGAGTTGGGCATAAAAAATAAAGCTAAAGTGGTGACTATAGCGCCATAAAGGAAAAATGGACGACGACGGCCCAGTTTGGTCCAGGTTTTATCACTAAAATGCCCAATCAAAGGCTGCACTAACAAACCTGTTAAAGGTGCTGCAATCCACAATATCGGAATTTCATCAATGCTGGCACCCAGCGTCTGAAAAATCCGGCTGACGTTGCCGTTTTGCAGAGCAAAACCAAACTGGATCCCAAGGAATCCAAAACACATATTCCAGATCTGCCAGAAACTGAGATTAGGCTTTTGTTGCATATCGTTGTCCTGTTGAGTCCGGCGGCTTAATGAGGATTGGGTCCGTGCATCAGCCACTCTTGAATAAAAATTGGATCGATCTCAGGCGAAGCACTTTGGCTTGAGGTCTGTGGACCTTTTTCCCGGATCTATAGTCAGCTTGCTTCTGATGCTGAACGTACTTTTATAGGGTGCCCGATTAGAACAGCGATACATGCTGTACAACAAGATGAATACGTATTCAGGTCAGGCCCGGCTCTGCATTTATTCAGCACAGCCTGACTACTATGCCCTGCCTGAAAGAAAAGTAAAAGGGCGCTAAAAAGCGCCCTTTAAGCCAGATTTGTTGCCTTACCAGATTTTGACGCGAACAGCATCGTCACGGTACATGCCATCACCAGGTTTCACATCAAAAGTCTGATAGAACTCTGGCATATTCGACAACACCCCCAGCACCCGGTACATACCCGGAGAATGAGGACCAGTGATCACTTGCTGACGTAAAGATGCATCACGGAACTTGATACGCCATACCTGAGACCAGCCCATAAAGAAACGCTGATCACCAGTAAAACCATCGATCACTGGAGCAGCTTTGCCTTGTAATGAGTTCTGGTACGCTTTAAAGGCCACAGTTAAACCACCTAAGTCGGCTATGTTTTCGCCTAAACCTAACGCACCCTGCAGTTTTAAATCATCGATAGGGTTAAAGGCACTGTATTGGTCAATCATCAGCTGAGCCCGTTTCTGGAACTGCTCTGCGTCCGTTGGCTGCCACCAATCGGTTAAGTTACCGTTGCCGTCTGAACGGCGGCCCTGATCGTCAAAACCATGGGTGATTTCGTGGCCAATCACACCACCAATGGCACCGTAGTTCACGGCATCATCTGCATCCACATTAAAAAATGGCGGCTGCAGAATAGCGGCAGGGAACACTATTTCATTCATTGTTGAGCTGTAATAGGCATTGACGGTTTGAGGTGTCATACCCCACTCAGTGCGATCCACAGGTTTACCTAATTTGGCTACCATACGGTCAAACTCACATTGGCTACTGCGGCGCATATTGCCAACTAAGTCGCCCGCCTTCACGTCCAGACAGCTATAGTCACGCCATACATCAGGGTAACCAATTTTGGTGTTAAATTTAGCCAGCTTTTCCTGAGCCGCTTTTTTCGTTTCAGGGCTCATCCACTCCAGACCATCAATAGCTTGTTTAAAAGCCACTCTCAGGTTTTTAATCAACTGATCCATCCGCTCTTTGGCTTCAGGTTTAAAATGGCGCTCGACATAGATCTTACCCAGCATAAAACCTAAAGACTCTTCCAGCGCCGCCACAGCGCGTTTTTCCCTTTCACGCTGAGCTTCTAAACCAGACAAGGTTTTGCCATAAAACTCAAAACTGGCCTGATCAAAACTGCTGGCCAGTAATTCACTGCTGGCACGAACCATATGGAACTTCAGATAGGTTTGCCAATCCGCAACCGGGATTTCACTTTGTAATTTGGCAAAAGCTGTCAGATAAGTAGGTTGACGCACCACCACTTCTTTTACATCAGTAAGTTTGGCTGCGCCCAATAAAGCGGCCCAATCAAAACCCGGTGCCGTTTCAGCAAGTTGACTCAGAGTCAGCTTGTTATAAGTGGCATTACGATCGCGGTTTTGTACCCTGCTCCACTGAGCTTGTGCCAGTTTACTTTCAATGGCATAGACTGTGGTCGCAACTTTGGCCGGCTCTGACCAACCGGCCAGCTCTGCAACTTTAGTAATATAAGCCTGATACTTCTGCTGAATTTCTTTCGACTTTTCATCGCTGTTCAGATAGTAATCACGGTCTGGCATACCTAAGCCGGACTGGTTCGCCAATGTAATATACTGATCCGAGGCTTTCTGATCCTGTCCGACAAAAAGCACAACCGGTGTTCCAATCCGGTACGCCTGCAATTCACCCCAGAGTTTCGCTAAATCTGCATGTGTAGTCAGAGCCTCTACTTTTGCAAAGTCGGCTTTTAATGGCTCCAGACCCAGACTGTCCAGTGTGGTGGTATCCATATAGGAACGATAGAAATCAGAAATCTTCTGGGTGTCCGAACCTGGTTCAGCGGTCTTTGCTACCAGCTCCTGCACTATAGCCAGAACTTGTTTGTCGGCATTTTCACGTAGCTCATCAAAACTGCCCCAACGACCTTTGTCTGCCGGAATTTCAGTTTTTGCCAGCCAGTTACCATTTACATAACGGAAAAAGTCCTGTTGTGGCTTCACACTGGTATCCATATTGGACAGCTCAATGCCGGAGGTTAAAGTTTTTACTTCAGCTACAGCAGCCGCAGTTTCAGTGGATTGAGATGGAGTTTGAGCTTTATCACAGCCCGCCAGTGCCAAAAGCACGGCCAAAGCCAGAGTTGATTTGTTTAACATAGTTCTTCCTGGAATTAATTGTAGTTATCTGGTTTTTACGCAAAATCAGTGTAAAGAAAAGAAGGTTATTGTCTAGTCTTAAGAGTGTGGCTGCGATTAGTCACCAGCCAAACCGGATAAAGAGTAACAGCTCAGGCTTCAAGGCCTTCAGCGATTTGAGTGGTTACCTGCAACAGCCATTGCCTGTCCTGCTCTGCGACAGGCAAATTCAGCTCAGCAATAACAGCCTGAGCCAGTTGTTGCAGGTTCGATTGTAGTGGATCAGGCAATTGATTGTCGGGGTCAGTGACCAACCCCAGCACAGTCAGCCAGACCAGTCGCAGATCGGCCAGCGCCTTGCTTTGCTCCAGTGCTGAGCTGTCATGTTGTAACTGGTACAACACCCGACGAAACACCTGAGCCTCTAAGGCTCTGGTGTTCGTCGAGAGTAAGCGGGTATTACGATACAAATCCAAAGGATTACGCATGGAAGGACTTAGCTGAATAAGCTGAGTAAAGAGCGGGCGCCCTGATCTTTGCTACCTATGCCCATACTTTGTTGTTTCAGTTGCTGACGGGTTTCATCAGCTTGCTTCAGCAAAGCCGCTCTGCTTTCTTCATCCGGTACTTGTCGGGCAGAGCTGCGTCCACCGGTGCGTTCTGTTTCAAGGCTGCTGGCCGCTTTACTGACCGCAGTTGCTGTTTCTAACTGAGCTTTGAGTTTTTTATCTTCTTTGGCTAAACGTTCTGAGCTTTCATTCACTGACTTTTCAGCCGAAGCTAAAGCACTGGTTTTGCCTTCTTTGCCTTTAAGTAGTTCACGGGCTTCTGCTGCAGAGCCAATTTTTTCCGGCAAACCAAGACTCTTATCCAGCTTGCTACTGGCTAACTCAGATTGACTGCCATAACTGTTGATCGTCACTTTACTGCTGTCTTTGTCAGTCAGCAGATTCACGCCTTTACCGCCATCCGCGCCTTTATAGCTGGCTCCCTCCAGTGATTTTTCGATACCGGAACGCAGCGATGAATATTCTTTCTGTAATTTTTCACGCTCTGGCGCTGCTAATGAATCGTCAGCTAACTTAGTCGCTACTTCACGCACCTTGACCAGAGACTCTTTAATATCACCTGTTGCAGCTTGCGCACTTTCCACTGCTCCTTTGCCTTTGGCAATACTTTGCTGCACAGCGGAATAATCTTTGGCAGAATTGCGACCTGCGCGAAATTCCAGCTCGGCTTTTTTACCGGATGACTCTGTCGTTGAGGTATTTGCCTGAGTGGATGAAGCACCAGTACTGGCAGGATTTAGCGTTGGGGTTGAAGGAATAAAGCCCGAAGTGACATTGTTAATCATACGAAACTCCATCTGGACTGGCGGCCAGAAATTAAACTATCTACTAGTTTAACCCTCTGGCGCTGATTCGCCAATCAATTACGCCTATTTTATCGCCAGAGATCCAGACTCACTCCTTTTCCGTTAAAGTGGCTGTTTTAACTGCGGGGCCTGTTATGCGAGAACTGCTACTGATTTACGATGGCGACTGTCCTTTGTGCCGGACTTATGTGGCAGCGCAACGTCTACGCCGGCAGTTTGGTAAGCTTACCCTGCTCAACGCCAGAGATTTGCCTGAACAAGCACCAGAGTTATTGGCCGAACTGCAACAGCAAGCCCTGCTCCTGAATCAAACTATGTTGTTGCGGCTGGACGGACGCTGGTTAAAAGGGCCAGAGGTGCTGCAGTTGCTGGCTTCAGTCAATGAACCCAACTGGCGCAACAGGCTCTGGTTGTATTGGTTTCAATCAGCACGCCGTGCCCGCTTTAGCTATCCTTTGCTGTGGGCTGGTCGTAATTTGTTGTTAAAGCTGCTGAACATTCCGCCTTTGCCTTACTGAAGCTCAAGCATCAGGCTGCCACGCGCAGGCAAGTCCAGCTTGCCCTGGGTGCTGATGGTTTTCCCCCTCAGCACATCTTTGAAACGGGCATTGGCTGGCATTAATTCTGAGTAGCGCTTTAAATCCACAGTTTTGGCTTCAGCATTTTTATTAAAAAACACCCAAAGCTGTTTGTTATTCTGATAACGGACATAACTATAGACACCATCTGCAGGGCTGAAATGTTTCATCTGCCCCCGCTGCAGCACAGTGTTGTTTTTGCGGTAGTTGGCCAGTGTTTTGACCAGTTGTTGAGCCTGCAGCTGCGCTTGACTTAAACCTTGGCCGGTAAACGCATTCACAGTATCCCCGGCCCAACCGCCCGGAAAATCGCTGCGCACCAAACCATCATCCCGTTGTTTTGGGCTTTGTTTCAGAATTTCAGTGCCGTAATACAGCTGCGGAATACGTGGTGCTGTCAGCAAATAAATCATCGCCATCTGATACAAGTCTCTGTCTTCATTTAACAAGGAGAACAAGCGAGCCGTATCGTGATTGCCTTCAAACAAGACTAAGTTGGTTGGGTCCGGATAAATCACATCATTGCCCAAAGCTTCATAGAGTTTGACCCAGCCTTTGTCCCAGGCTTCTTCTTCGGTCAGCGCCGCCAGTAAGGCGTAATAGAGTGGGAAATCCATCATGCTCGGGGTAAAGGACTGATAACCGTCTGAGTTATGTTTGCCCTTTTGCCAGTAGGACACCACCACTGGATTCGCACTCCACTCTTCACCGACAATATTAAAATTCGGGTATTCGCTGATCAGGCGCTTCGACCAGGCCGCTAAAAAGTGTTTGTCAGCGTAAGAATAAGTATCTTCCCGAATGCCGGACAAGTTCGCGTATTCCACCCACCAGACTGAGTTTTGGATCAGATAAGTCGCTAATAACGGATGGCGCTGATTTAAATCCGGCATAGTGTCGACAAACCAGCCATCAACAAAAGCTTTGGCATCCACTTTGGCGGCATAAGGATCCTGCACTGTAGTGCGGGCATGGTTAGTCGGATGGAAACTGGCGTTGTAATTCAGCCAGCTTTTTTCAGGTAAGTCTTTGAGCCACCAATGATTTGATCCTATATGATTCACCACTATGTCCTGAATCACCCCTATACCGAGTTTTTTGGCTTCTGACACAAAGTTTTTATAGTCACTGTTGCTGCCAAAACGTGGATCGATTTTGTACAGATCCGTGGCCGCGTAACCATGGTAGGAATAAGCCGGGCTGTTATTTTCGGTTAATGGCTGAGGCCATATTTGCGTGACACCCAGTTGCTGTAAATAAGGCAAAGCCTGCTGCATACCGGCAATATCACCACCATGCCGTCCGCCGGGATTGGCTCTGTTCAGGCCTTCGCTCAAGCCTCTTACTTCATCATTGGAGCTATCGCCGTTCACAAAACGGTCCGGCGTAATAAGATAAATCAGATCGTTTTGGCTAAAGCCCTGACGTTGTGCCGAGCCCGGCTGACGGGCCAATAAGCTGTAGTTATAACGGGCTACTGTTTTGCCATCTTGTGTAAACACCAGCTCAAAACTACCTGGTTTTACATCAGGGCTTAGCTCCAAATCCACAAACAGATAATTGGGGTTGTCAACCTTTTGCAACCCTGTAAGTTTGACTCCCGGATAATTCAGCTGCACTTTAGCCTGCTGAATATCCTTGGCATGCACCATCAGTTGCAGCCTGGGTTCGTTCATACCAGCCCACCAAAAGGCAGGCTCCAGATGGTCGATTTCAGCGGCATAAGCCGCAGGAGCCACTACTACCAGCCCCAGCAGCACAGCCTTTATCTGATGAATAGTTGTCATTGCAGCTCCACCTTCACTTTGGCCTGATCCCAGTTTAATTTCACCCGCACTTGCTGCTTCCGTTGGTCAAACCAGGCTGTCCCTGCAGTCAGTTCTGCTTCAGAGCCAACCCATTTCAAAGTTTTGCCATTCGCCAGCACTGCTGCCGCTTTAGCCCATTGATGCACAACCAGGGTGACTTCACGCTGTTTTGGCATACCGGCGTACCCTAAGCCGGTGCGGTTGAGCTCCAGCATCAGGCCGTTAGTTGCCTTAGCACTAAAAGTCAGCAACTCATACTGGCCACTTTTTAACGAATCAGGTGATACACCATCATCTTCATACATCTGGCCTTTGGCTGTATTTACTGATGAGTCATGGTAATAATGCAGTTCCAACTGACGGCTGCTGTAGTCTTTTAAACTTTGTACTGCGCTCACCATAGGCACAAAAGAGCCGGCCCGCACCAACACCGGCAAGCGGGTTAAATCTGTTGGCTGCTGGATAGTTTTACCGCCCTGATAAGCTTTGTCTGTCCAGTAATCCAGCCAGACGCCTTGAGGTAACTGCACTGCGACAGACTTGACACCTGCTGCTGTGACTGGGGTCACTAAAAAGGCATCCCCCCATAAGTAGCTATCTTTGTTGGCTATTAAACTGGTGTCGGCTTCGTTTTCAAAAAACAAAGGGCGCATCAGCGGCATACCAGTGCTGCTATTTTGATACGCCAGACTGTAGTTGTAAGGAAATAAGCGGTAACGTAATTTCACATACTGCCGCAGAATATCTTTGGTTTCTTTGTCGTGCAGCACAGGCTCTGGTGCTATTTGTTCCTGGGCATGAGGGCGATACACAGGCTGAAAGACACCGTACTGTAACCAGCGGATATACATTTCTTTATCAAAGACCTCACCACCGGCAAAACCACCTAAATCTGAGTGGGTATAGGCCATGCCTAATAAGCCCATTTGCAGCGACAGTTCCACCTGAGGTTTTAAACCATCCCAACTACGGCTGACATCACCTGTCCAGGGGATCATGCCAAAACGTTGTGACCCGGCAAAACCGGAACGCATCATAATCATAGGCCGCTGCGCCGGTTGCTGGTCTAAGCGGTTTTTGTACAAAAGTTCAGCCCAGCGATGACCATAGGCATTATGGATTTCATCTGCAGTTCCTATGCTATGAATGGCATCGGCAGGATGCACTTCAGGCTCACCTAAATCGCCCCACCAGCCTGCGACACCATAGTCGGCCAGCTCGTTGTAAATGCCTTCAAACCAGGCTGTGCCTTCTCTAGAGAACACATCCACTAACCCCGTATTACCAAAATAAAAATCGAAGGTTTTTGGCTTACCAGCTAAATCTTTGGCTAAAGCTTTGGCGTTGACCGCTTCATCCCAGCGGCTGGACGTGCTTAAGACAAAAGGTTCGGTGATAAGGACTGTATTCACGCCTTTGGCTTGAAAGTCGCTGATCATGCCTTTGGGGTTTGGAAAGGCTTTTTTATCCCAGGCTAAGTTGCCCATATGGCCCTGAATGTCTGGCCCAAACCAATACAAATCCAGCACTACAGCATCGAGCGGGAAATCTTCAGCCACAAATTTATCCACTATGGCACGGGTTTCAGCTTCGGTGTGATAACCAAAACGTGAGGCAAAATTACCAAAAGCCCAGCGCGGTGGCAGTGGTTGTTTACCTGTGACAGTGACATACTGCTCTATTAATTGTGGATAAGTAGCAGCTGCCATTACAATGTAAGAGGTACGGCCTGCCACAGCTTCAAATTGCAGCACATCTTTTTCTGTTTTGCCTAAGTCAACAAAACCACTGGCACTGTTATCAAGCAGCACCAGGTATTTTTTGCTCGACAGTACAGCAGGTAAACCAAAATACATTTGCTGTGCTTCGGTGCTATAGCCATAACTGGCTTTGTTGTATAAAGGCAAACGCTGACCCCGTCTGTCCATGCCGACAACCCGTTCCCCTGTACCTAACAGCTTTTCATCATCCTGCAGCGCAAAGCGAAAACCACGTAAAGTTTCATGGGCAAAAAAACCTTGTTCTTCGGCCAGTACCAGCTCATTGCCACGGTAATAACTCAGTTGAAAAGGGGATTTTTGAATACGAACTTTCAGCTCAGTTGTCGCAAACTCCAGCTGCCCGGACTGCTCAGTCAAACTGGCACTCAACTGCTGCTCCGGTGCTGCCAGAGCAAAAGACGGCAGTTGCTTCCGACCAGCCTGCTGATAAACAACTTCGACACCAGCCTGACTTTTAAAACTCAAAGCAACTGTGAATTCATCGGTTTGCAACAAAAGTTTGTTGCCCTGCAACTGATGAGACTGATAAGTGGCGGCCTGAGCTGCAGTGCACAACAGCACAACAGCAGCAGTCAGCCAGATACGAAATAAAGTCATATAAAAAATCCTGTTGTAAGCCCGAACCAGCGACGTCCGGCCAAATACGTTAATGGGCTGAAGCGCTGTAGATCCGGCGCAAAAACTCGTCATGCGAAGGCAATTTGGCCAAAGGCTCCTGTTTAATGGCCTTGATGCCACTCAACATGTCTTTTAACTGAGCCTCAGAAAAGTTATTGGCTAAGGGGTGGTAATCTCTGGGTAACAGCCCCTGCCCTAACATCACCTGCAACCAGGAGCCATCATGGAATAAATCATGTTGCTCCCGGAAAATGCCGCCATCCGCCTGAAACAGCTCAATTTTATGTTTTAACGACTCAGGAATTTGCAGTTGGCGCATGTCCCGCCAGAATTGACTGTCAGTGCGTTCCGTTACATGGTAATGCAGCAATAAAAAGTCCCGGATGTACACAAACTCGGCTTCGGATTGTTTGTTGTATTCAGCCACTGTCGCTGCTTCAATGCCATTGTGTGGGAACATTTTCAGCAAACGCACTATGCCTGATTGCACTAAATGAATACTGGTGGATTCCAGCGGTTCCAGAAAACCACTAGATAAGCCAACGGCCAGCACATTGTGCTGCCACTGCTTACGGGCGCGACCGGTTTTGAATTTAATCAGTTTAGGATCCGCAAGAGGCGTGCTTTGCAGATTGCCCATCAACAGATCCAAAGCTTGTTGTTCGGTGTAGTGGGCGCTGCTAAACACCATGCCATTGCCATTACGATGTTGCAGTGGAATACGCCATTGCCAGCCAGCCTGGTGCGCTATGGCTCTGGTGTATGGCAAGGTTTGGTCAAAACGTTCGGTTGGCACAGCCCAGGCTCTGTCGCAGGGTAATAAGTGACTCCAGTCGTCATAACCAACACCCAGTTTGCGTTGCAGCAGTAAACTGACAAAACCTGAGCAATCGATAAAGAAATCGCCCTTCACTTCGCGGCCGTCTTTAAGCAATAAGCTTTTGATATGACCATTCTGATGTTGGGTGACTTGTTCCACCATGCCTTCGGTGCGCACCACCCCCATAGGCTCACTGAATTTACGCAGGAATGCGGCGTATAAACCCGCATCAAAATGATAAGCGTAAGGCAATTCCAGAATAGGGTCTTTGGCCGTAATAGGAGCGAATTTACCCGCCTCAGAACAGAGGTAATTTAAGTCGTAGTGCCAGATAGGCGTCATATCGCCAAATTGTTGCCGTGCTCTTAACCACAAATGATGAAAGTGGCAAAAGGTCAGGCTACGGCCCGGCGCACCAAAACTATGGTAATAACTGTCACCCTGAGCTCGCCAGTTTTCGAATTTAATCGCCAGCTTGATGGTGGCTTTGGTTTCCCTTAAGAACTCAGCTTCGTGAATACCCAGCACCTGATTCAGCAGCCGTATTGGCGGTATAGTGGCTTCTCCAACCCCTACTGTGCCTATAGCATCTGATTCCACCAGCTCAATATCAACTACAGCACCCAGCACTTTTTTCAATAAAGCGGCGCTCAGCCAACCTGCAGTACCACCACCCAGAATCACTACTTTTTTTATCGGAGTCATGCGAATTCCCTAAAGAAAAACCCAGCCACAGAGGCTGGGTTTTAAACAGAGTTTGTCAGTAGCCAGAGACCGCTGTAGAGCTCTGGCTAAACCTCAGCCTGTATTAGAACTTGTAGTTTAAGCCTAACAGGAAGTTACGGCCAAAGCTCTGGTACTGAGTTACCTGACGTGTATCGCCCGGGTTGTTCTGGATGGTTTTCTCATCCGTTAAGTTCTGACCCTGTAATGAAACACGCAGACCGTCCAGCGCATCAATACCTGACTCACTGAAATCATAACCAATCTGTGCATCCCACAGTTCGCTACCCTGATCCACTGTTGGTGACAAGCTTAAGCTCAGGCCACGGGTTTCAGTTGCAAACTGGTCACGTTTAGTACCAGACACACGGAACTCAAAACCTGCACGCTCATAATAAGCAGTCAGAGTGTAGATCTCTTCTGATAAGCCAGGGACACGACCACCGTCATCTAACTCACCGTCCATAAAGGTGGCGCTGGCAACTAAACCAAAACCATCCAGAACTTCATCGATGATGTCAAACGGCACACTGGCCTGAACTTCATAACCACGGACAAAACCTGTTAAACCGTCCTGACGGATGTCCAGACGCCCCAGGAAAGTGGCCGGAGGCTGGTTAGGTGGTACAGACTGAGCTGAAGTCTGGTGGTAACCAGGAATATAATAATCAGAGAAATCGTTGATTAAGGTGATATTACGGTGCCAGTTTTTCAGGTCTTTATAGAAGAAACTTGCCGCAATAAAACCATTGTCATGGTAGTAATTTTCATAGGATAAATCGAACTGGTCAGCTTCTAACGGCTTCAGTTCTGAGTTACCCGCATTACCAGCAAAAGCGCTGTTTAACGGATCATCATCCAGAATATTGGTGTCGTTAAAGTTAAATGTGACCTGACTGTTTGGACGTAAGTCGTCCATACGTGGACGGCTCATCACTTTAGACACTGCAGTACGGACAAACTGGCTGTCTGCTACTTCAAAACTCAGGTTCAGGCTTGGTAACACGTCAGTGTAATCAGCTCCACCTGAGACCGGCACTGCATTGGTGTAACGATCGCTGCCTGATGAAGCATTAAAACCAAAACCTTCCTGATCAGACTTCACGATCTGTACACCGATATTACCAGTTACAGGGATAGAGCCTGCATCTGTGCTGATATCCAACATACCGTACAAGGTCGTGATCTTTTCATTGATTTCGTAGGTGTCACCAAAACGGCCGTTTTCCAGGAAAGCAGCATCTGTAGCAATGTAATAGCCATTGTTGTACAGGGCTAAGCTGTCATAGGCCAATACGCCGTTGATACCGACAAAGCTTAAATCCGCCACACCTAATACATCAGGGATAGCATCTGAATTTGGCCATACGTTGGCAGTCAGGTAAGCACCGTTGTTGACTTTGCTCTTGGTGCGGTCTTTGTAGACAATACCTGTTTCAGCACCGGTGAAAATACCCCACTCCACTGCACCGTTAAATTGCAGACGCACGCTGTCCAGCTCTTCTTCAAAAATTGGCTGGTTGACGAAACCATCCTGAGCTGTAGTTGGGCCAAAACCATTGCCGATGTCCTGGAACTCAGGAACCGGAGCTAATGAACCACCCCAGGCTTGTGGACCAGCCAAACGAATGATTGCAGGATTGGTTAAATCAACAGTGGCAATAGTTGGGTGAGCACCAAACATAGCACCTGAAGAAGTCATCACCCATGAACGGGCAGTGATAGGTCTGTTATCCGGACCTGTACCACCGGCACGGCCAACACCTGAGTAACTTTCCACGTCAGTGATGGTTTTATCCACTTTACCTGTTGAAAGGTCCAGCTCAGTTGTCCAGTCGTCACTGATGTTGTATTCCAGGTTCAGACCAAAAGTCTTCAGTGAAGCATCCTGCTCGCGGGCATCGTTACGGATCACTGAGAAGAAGCCATTGTGATAAGCCGCAGTAGCTAAACCATCCTGAACTTCAGTGATGGTGTAAGCGCCGGTACCCCACTCGGCCATACCTTCTTCCAGACCACGACGAGCGTCTGTTTCGTTGAAGTCGATATACAGAGCGTCAAACTTCACTTTTAAATCATCACTGGCATCGTATTCAAAAATTGCAGCAATAGAATCACGTTCCAG
>CBIMJC010000059.1:0-16146 GCA_966244125.1 uncultured Rheinheimera sp. | reverse complement strand
GGAAAAATCATAATGACGTCAATAGCGCTCAGATCCAAACCTGCAGCGGCCAGATCCGAGAGCTTGTAGCTGTAGGTTTGCCACTGACCTGTGACAGGCGACTGGGCTTCAACGCTGGCACTCAAGTCCAGTTCCACTGCTTCGGCACCGTTGTTTGATTCCACTTTAAATTTCCAGCTGGCATTGGCTGTGGAAGGGGCGTTGACCACTTTCATTTCAAACTGGATTAAGCCGCCATCAATTAACGAGGTGGCATCAAAAGGCGTGTCAGAGCCGCCGTTGGCTCTGCGGGTGATAAAACCCATTACGGTGGGAGCTGCACCAATCTTAAATTCCGCTACAGCGCCGTGGTTGGCGTCATCTGTCTCTTCTGTCGGTTTAGAACCACCACAACAGTCCCACATAGGCCAGTCCGGGTTCATCGCATCTTCGAACAACACCAGCTTAGGCAGGCTTTGATTTGGCTGTGCAATTTTGACATTGTCTATACGGTACACTGCGCCTTCACCTGAACCCCAGGCCGGAAATATCATCAGTACGTCAATAGCGGCCACATCCAGTCCGGCATCGGCCAGGGCTTTTAACGGAAAGCTGTAACTTTGCCATTGCCCTGTCACCGGAGCCGCACCACCAGCTGTTAAATCCAACTCTACTGCAGTGGTTGCTCCTGCGCTTTCTACTTTAAATTTCCAGACGGCGCCGGCATTGGAAGGGGCAGAAATAACCTGCATATCAAAACTGATACTGCCTGTCGCCAGAATGGGCGAGGCGTCAAAGGGAGTGGCTTTACCTGCCGGATCGGTAATAAATTCTTCGCGGCTGACAAAACCATTGACCGTAGGGGCTGCACCTACGCTGAATTCATAGACATCACCACGTTCAGCGTCCGCTTTCAGCGCTGGTGTTGTGCCACCACAACAATCCCAGGCTGCCCAGTTTGGGTTTGGGGTGCCGTCAAAAATAGTCAGGTTTTGTGGAATGCCGGAAGAAGGCGGGGTTGGGATAGGGGCTTTACCTTCGACTAAAGCGTCATCCGGCTTGTCATAACCAGGACGAATAGTTTCGCAGCCTTTGCCTGTCGCTGGGTTTGACGCACATTCATAAACCCGCACATAGTCAATCTGGAAACGCTGGCCATTGGCAAAAGCCGCAGCATCTATGCCTTTATTGTTGACGTTTTCCGGCCAGTTACCTCCTACGGCCAGATTCAGGATCATAAAAAATTTCTGATCAAAAGGCGCGGTATCCCAGTGGGTTTCCAACTCACCACTACTTTGATCAAAATATTCGGTATACCAGCCACGGTGTTTCAGGCCAACGGCTTCGCCTTTGGCATTAAAACGCACTTCAGACTGGCGCTGAGTGGCAAACAGATAGTCATCTACATACCAGCGAATTTCGCCCTGTTGCCATTCCACCGCATAAGTATGGAAATCGTCGGCCGGATTTTTGCCACCGGGCAGCAGATAGCTTTTGCCTGAATTCGAGTTATTTGGCCAGGCTTTACCATAATGCAATGTGCCATGCACATTGGATTCGGTGATCCCATCAGCACCTGTTACTTTCAGGTTCACAGCTTCCATAATGTCGATTTCACCTGAGCGTGGCCAATCCCCGTAGACTGATTCTGTTGGCATCATCCAGAACGCAGGCCAACTGCCCTGACCTGAAGGTAATTTAGCCCGCATTTCGAAGCGGCCATATTTAAAATCACCTTTGTTTTTGCTGACTATTCTGGCTGAGGTATAAGGTTTTTCCGCATCTGCTGCGGCAGGACGTGCGACAATATTCAACACACCGTTTTCAATAAAAGAGTTTTCTGCTTTGTCGGTGTAACACTGCTTTTCGTTGTTACCGCCGCCTGCACAGTTCACTTCATGCGTCCATTTTTTCGAGTCAATGGCTGAACCTGTGAATTCATCATTCCACACCATCACCCAGTCACTGACGGGTAAGGTAGGGTCGACTTTGCCAAAGTCTGATTTTGTTTCTGAACCACCGCCACATCCATGCAGGCTGGTCAAAGTGACGCCTGCACAAAGAATGGCGAGACTTGTCGCTATCTTTTTCATTTATTGTTCCCTGTCGTTTGAAGTTTATTTTTTTGAACAGCTTTGCTGCTCATTTGTGTTGTTGGAAGCGCTTTCAGAAGCGTATTAGCAGAGTGAATAAATATCAACCATCAGATTAATAAATTTCACTCATTATTGATTAAGTTACTGTTTTGTATGTTTATTATTAATTTTGATGAGGTGGCGTAAAAGTCGTATCAAGTGGGAACTGCAGTGATTTGTATAAACAAAAGGAAAATTCAAAACAAATAGAAACCTTAAGTTTTCTTTAAGCTTTCTGGCTCACACTGCCTGCTAAATCGACAAGCTGGAGTGTGCTTATGTTGTCTTCTTATCAGTTCGACCAGTCCGTTGCGGTCAGATTGCCCGGGCAATCTGAAGCTGACAGTAAAGCGCTGCTGCAGCTGGTGAAAGCATCCGATCTGCAGCGCACCTCAATAGAGCAGTTTATTGCCGCAGGTTTTGCCAAAGCCTATCAGGCTAATGTGCATAAATTTATGCCCAATTTATTAGGCGTAAGCAGAGCAGGGGAATGGCAGGCTGTGCTTGGGCTGCGTTGTGCTGCATCAGGGGCTGCACAGACAAAGCTATTTATCGAAAATTACCTGCCAGCTCCGGTAGAGCAGATGCTTGCAGGTTTGGGCATCAAAGCCAAACGTTCTGAACTGATTGAAATTGGCCATTTGTATGCCATCAACAGACAAAGCCTGTTACAGCTGTTTGTGCTGATGGCTTATGCGCTGGACCAGTTAAATTATCGTTATTTACTCTGCGCTGCGACCTCTGCGGTGCGCAGTATTTTAAGCCGACATGGTATTGAGCTGACAGAGCTTGGTGAGGCTAAAGCCGAAGCTTTGGGGGAAGACGCCGCCAGTTGGGGCAGCTATTACGACACCCAGCCAAAAGTTTGTCTGATGGATTTAGCGGCCGTCACCCGCCTTATTCACAGCGATGCAAAACTCACAGCCTTGGCGCATCAGCATTGGCCGCAGTTGCATCAATTAGTAGCCCGTTTACCAGAAGGAGACTGCTGATGCGGATTGAGTTACCAAAGACTGCTGTTTTGCATGATGTCGCCAGTGGCCAGAGTTATTCTCAGGCGCAAATCAAAAAACAAATGGCGGTATGGCAGGAATTATTATTGGGCTATGGTGCACAGCGTATTGCGTTGGCGGCCAATAGTTCAGCCCAGTGGGCATTGCTCGATTTAGCTTGTCTGGATGCGGATTTACTTTTGGTGCCGCTACCGACCTATTTATCCGAAAGCCAGCTCGCCCATGTGATGGCGCAACTGGAGCCCGATCTGTATATCACTGATCAGGAACAACTCTCGGCAGAATTTAGCTTGCTGGAGCAAGTCGGCGATTTATTGCTGTATAAGCGCGAGTTACAAAGTTCCGGTGCTGCTATTCCCGCCACTTGTCAGAAGATTACTTTTACCTCGGGCTCGACAGGCCAGCCCAAAGGTGTGTGTTTATCAGCACAAAGTCAGCTTGATGTAGCGCACAGCCTGCTGGAGCGCATCAACCAAAATGCACCTAAACATTTGTGTGTATTGCCTTTAAGCACCTTGCTGGAGAATATCGCAGGTATTTATGCGCCTTTGTTGGCTGGCGGCGAAGTATGGATAGCGCCTGACTCTTTGCGTGGTTTTAGTGGGAGTCAGCTGAATAATCCTCAGGCCTTGCTGGCGCTTATCAGCAACACAGCCCCAAAAAGCCTGATTTTAGTGCCTGAACTATTGCAACTTTTAGTGATGGCGCGCGCTCAGGGCTGGCAGGCACCCGCATCACTGCAGTTTATTGCCGTAGGTGGTGCTCATGTATCCGCTGCTTTATTACAACAGGCCGCCCGTCTTGGTTTACCTGTGTATCAGGGTTATGGCTTAAGCGAATGCGCTTCAGTGGTGGCATTGTCCAGTGTTGATGCCCGTCAAAGCTCAGCTGCAGAACTGGAATCTGTTGGTACGCCTTTAGCCCATCGGGATGTCGAAATCATAGAGGGCGAAATTGTGGTAAAGCAGTCATTTCTCGGTTATCTGGGCGATGCAGCCTCGCTAAGTGACAAAGTCTTTACCGGCGATTTAGGTGAGCTGGATGCACAGGGCCGGTTACGTATTCTGGGGCGTCGGAAAAACTTACTGATCTCCAGCCTGGGCCGCAATATTTCCCCTGAATGGCCAGAAGCCTTGTTAACTCAAAGTGGTTTAATCCGTCAGGCCGTGCTGGTGGGGGATGCTCAGCCTTATTGTGCCGCCTTGCTGTACTTATCGGATGCCAAAGCGGCGACGCAGTTGCCTGCGTATCTGGATGGGGTCAACCAGCAGTTACCGGATTACGCACAAATCAAAGCTTATTTGGTATTAAGCCAACCCTTGTCTGTGGCCGACGGCACCTTAACCGCTAATGGCCGGCCACGCCGCGCTGAAATAGCGAAAAAATACCAAAACGAAATCAATGATTTATTTGTTTCTGATGCTGTAACAGGAGAGTCCTATGAGTTTTTATCAAACGCTGGTTAATGCCACCGCACAAGAACGTGCTTATTTACTGGATGCTCCGATGATCCGCCGCACTTTCGCCGGCGACTTTACGCTGGATCATTATGTGGCTTTTCTGAAGCAGGCCTATCATCACGTTAAACATACAGTACCGCTGCTGATGTCGGTTGGGGCTTTGTTACCTGAATCCAAAGAATGGTTACGTGAGGCTGTGGCTGAATACATTGAAGAAGAGCTGGGCCATCAGGAATGGGTGCTCAATGACATTGCCGCTTGTGGTTATGACAAAGAGCAGGCTCGCGCCAGCACTCCGGCTTTTGCCACTGAGCTGATGGTGTCTTACGCCTATGACTCAGTGCGCCGTATCAATCCACTGTGCTTTTTTGGCATGGTGCTGGTGCTGGAAGGCACGTCCATCGCCTTAGCTGAACAAGCCGCCACTAAAATTGCCGGTACCTTGCAGCTGCCGCGTAAAGCTTTTAGTTACCTGAACTCCCATGGCGCTTTGGATCAGGACCATATTCAGTTCTTCGAAAGCCTGATGGACAAAATCACAGAACCAGCCGAGCAGGCGCTGATTATTCATAGTGCTAAACGCTTTTTTCAGTTATACGGCGATGTATTTCGTAGCCTTGAACAACCTCATGGCCTGACGAAAAAACTGATCGCAGAGGAGGCACTGGCATGACTATGTTGGCAGGCAAAACTGTGCTGCTGACCGGAGCTACAGGCGGCATAGGGGCAGAAGTGGCGAGACAGTTAAGCGGCGAGGGTGCGCGGCTGATTTTAACCGGCCGCTCTGTTGAAAAACTGCGGGCGCTGCAAAACCAGCTGGCAGCTGAAACTCTGATTTACTCCTGTGATTTAACCAGTACCGCAGAGCAACAGGGGCTGCTGCAGTTTTGTCAGCAGCAGGGCGGCATTGATGTACTGATTAACAATGCGGGTATTAGTCAGTTTGGTTTGTGTCAGCACCAGCAGTTCAGCGCGCTGGTCAGCATTAATCTGCTGGTGCCTATGCAGCTATGCCAGCTGTTTCTGCCGATGTTACGTCAACGCCAGGGCCAAATTGTGAACGTCGGCTCAGCCTTTGGCAGCATAGGCCACCCTGGTTTTACCGGTTATTGCGCGACCAAATTTGGTTTGCGGGGTTTTACCGAAGCTTTGCAACGTGAGCTGGCCGATAGTGGCGTACAGGTGAAGTACTTTGCACCCCGAGCGACAGAAACCGCTATTAATTCCAGCGATGTAGTGCTGTTGAATCAACAGCTGGGGAACAGCATGGATAGTCCACAATGGGTGGCAGAACAGTTGATACAACAGCTGAAGTCGAACCAGCTGCGCCGTTTTCTCGGCTGGCCTGAACGGATTTTTGTCCGCCTGAACGGAGTATTCCCGGCTCTGGTGGATATGGGGTTAAAAAGTAAATTAACACTGATTGAATTATTTGCAGTGGGCAAAAACCACTAACGAGGTAATGATGAACATAGTATCGAAAAAATTAGCATGGATCCCTGTGTTATTGCTGGCTTTGGCTGCTCAGGCCGATGTACTACAGGATATTAAACCACTGCAGGACCGCTGGGCTGAAGTGAACTACAGCATGAACGAGGATCAAAAGGAAAAAGCTTTTCCAGAGCTGGTGAAACAAGCCAATGCGGTAGTGGCAGCTAATCCGGATAAAGCCGAAGCTCTGATTTGGCGGGGCATTATCAAATCCAGTTATGCCGGGGTCAAAGGGGGCTTAGGCGCTATGTCACTGGCGGAAGAGTCGAAAGCCGACCTGGAAGCCGCACTTAAAATTGACAGTCATGCCCTGCAAGGTTCGGCCTACACCAGTTTAGGTGTACTGTATTACAAAGTACCGGGCTGGCCTATTGGCTTTGGCAGCGACAAAAATGCCAGGAAAATGCTGGAGAAAGCCCTGAGCATTAACCCACAAGGTATTGATCCTAATTATTTTTATGCAGAATTTTTAACAGAAGAGCGCGACTATAAAGCAGCCATGGGTTACATTGAAAAGGCAAAACAGGCGGCTCCGCGGCCGGATCGTGTTAGTGCGGATCAAGGCCGTTTACAGGAAATTGCGGCGCTGGAAGCCAAAGTTGCGAAAAAGCTCAAACGTTAATCTACAAAACCTGTAGGGGCGGGGCTTGCCCCCGCCCGTCTATCGTTCAATACGATGCTGCTTAGGGCTTTACCGACTTTTGTATTCAGGTGAGAAGGGTATGTGATGAGATTATTACTGGTCGAAGACGACTTAGATTTAGCCAAAGGCCTGGTGCTGGCGTTGTCCAGTCAGGGCTTTGCGGTTAATCATGTAAGTACAGGTCAACATGCCTTAAGCAGCATCAAAGCCAAAGACTGCGATGCTGTGATCCTGGATTTAGGTCTGCCCGATATGGACGGTCTGGCTATCCTCAAACAAAGCCGCCAGAAAGACAGTCACTTGCCTGTGCTGGTGCTGACCGCCCGTGATGGGGTGGATGACAGGATCCGCGGTCTGGATTCAGGTGCTGACGATTATCTGGTGAAACCTTTTGCTATGCCTGAATTATTCGCCCGTTTGCGGGTGATAGAACGGCGGCTTGGTACAGCTGCCACGCATTTAATTAAGCTGCAACAGGTTGAGCTGGATACCACTGCGCATCTGGTGCGGGTTGAAGGCGAAGCTATTGGTTTATCACGCCGCGAATACATGCTGCTCAAAGAGCTGATGGAGTCGGCAGGGCGGATCAAAACCCGCGAACAGCTTGAAGCCAGTTTGTATGCCTGGGGTGAAGAAGTGGCCAGCAATGCACTAGAAGTGCATATCTCCAATTTACGGAAAAAATTGCCAAAAGATTTTATTAAAACCTTACGTGGCGTAGGGTACAGCGTGAGTTCAGGCTGACACTATGAGATCCCTGCGCCGCTATTTAGTCACAGTATTGATTGCGCTTTTTACGCTGATAAGCTTTGTTGCGGCTTTACAAAGCTATAAACAAAGTGCGGTTCGGGCCGAAGCTTTGTTTGATCAGGATTTGCAGGTGCTGGCGTCCAGTTTGTCGCAGCAGTATCAGGCCGGTGCACAGCAGGAGCTTGGGCTGGCTTTGCAAGTCTGGCAAAAAGGCGAGCTGGTATATCGCAGTGCTTTGGCACCTGAAACTGCGATGTCGGACGCTGAAGGTTTTAGTGAACATAATTTTGCCGGCAAAAGATGGCGGGTGTTTCGTCAGACACCGACGGATCTGCTGACAGTGATAGTGGCGCAACCGCTAAAGCAGCGGCAGCAACTGGCCGATGAAGTGATCACAGCCTCTATTTATCCTGTTGTGCTGAGTTTACCTTTGCAGGCTGTGTTGATATGGCTGGTGGTCAGTAAAGCCTTGTCGCCGATCAAACGTTTTTCTGCCCAGCTGTCGTCGAAAAAAGCCAATGATTTAAGCCCTGTGGAGCTGGACCAGGTACCGGCTGAGCTGGATCAGATGCTGAAAACCACCAATCAGTTATTTGCCCGATTAGCCGATGCTTTTGAACGGGAAAAACGTTTTGCCTCAGATGTGGCGCATGAGCTGCGCACACCCCTGAGCGTATTGCAGGTGAATTTGCATAATGCGTCGCAGCAATGGCAAAAGTCAGGTATCAGCGATCCGGAGGGGTCTATGCTGGCCTTGCAGTCTGGTGTAGAGCGGATGAGTGCGCTGATCGAACAAATTATGTTATTAAACCGCACTAATCCGGAGCATTTTCAGGCCCGCACAGAACAGCTGGATTTAGCGGGTTTATGCCGTCAGGTGGTCGCCGACTGGTACCCTCAAATTGACAGCAAAAAGCAACAGATAGAGCTGGTGGGCCTTGAACATTTGTCACTGAAAGGCGACGCTTTTGCGCTGCGGTTACTGGTCAGTAATCTGGTGGGTAATGCCAGTAAATACACTCAGATGGGGGGAGCAATTCAATTGCAACTATCGGCAACGCCGGATAAAGCCATTTTGGTGGTACAGGATAACGGTCCAGGTATAGCGCCGGAAGAATACAACAGAGTGTTTGACCGTTTTTATCGGGTTTGCGGCGACAGGCATCAATCCGGCACGCTGGGATCAGGTTTAGGCTTGGCAATAGTGCGGGATATAGTGGTGTTGCATCAGGGCCAGATCCACCTTGCGGCGTCGGATTTTAGCAGCGGATTAAAAGTGACAGTGGAACTGCCTCTTTGAAAAAAGACAGTTGAGAAAAAAACAGTTGAGAAAAAACACTAAAAAGGGATTTCCCATCACAGCCTTATTCCTGCTGACTCTGCCCGTGGTGGCGGAGCAACAGGTCTTTGAGCTGCAGATCAAAGATCATCTGTTCCAGCCCTCAGTGCTTTATGTGCCAGCGGGCGAAAAAGTGAAGTTGCTGGTGCTGAATCAGGATCCGTCGCCTGAAGAATTTGAAAGCTTTAGTTTAAACCGCGAAAAAGTGATTTTAGGTCACGGCAAAGCCACCTTATTCATCGGACCTTTAGAGCCGGGAAACTACCAGTTTTTTGGCGAATACAATCCAGACAGTGCGCAGGGCGTGTTAATAGCTTTACCAGAAGCAGAATGGCTGCAGCATAAGGCGAATCATGCTTATTAATACGGTGCTGATGTTTTTACGTGAATTACTGCCGCTTTGTTTGCTGCTGGCAACTTTGCTGGTCTGGCACCGGAATGTCTGGCGTCATTTTGTGCTGTATTTTGCCTTACCCTCAGTGCTGATGTTAAGTCTGATCAGCCTGCAGATGGTTTGGATCTCAGAGCAACTGGATGGCCTTGGGCTCGAGCTTTTATATAGTTTTTTGTATCTGAGTTGTTTTGTATTGCTTTGTCTGGCTGCTTTGCAAGCCCGCTGGGCGCTGTTGAGTTCAGCTTTAGCCGCTGCCTCTTTGTTCAGTATCAGTGGCAGTAACTTATTGTTGTATATCTGGTTACCAACACAGGCAGAAAATACGCCGGCCGATCTGCTGTTAGGTTCAGCTTTGGGTGTTGGCATAGGGGCCAGCATAGCTGTGTTGTGGTACTACTTGCTGACTGAGCTGAAACAATGGCGCAGCAGCAGTTTTGCTGTGCTGTTGTCTTTGTCAGGCGCCCGTCAGGTGCTGATGGCATCGGCTTTATTGATCCAGTCCGATTGGTTAGTGGCAGGCCCCGGGCTTTGGCACACTGAAGAGTGGTTGTCGGAGCAATCTGAGCTGGGTTTCTTTTTACAGGCGCTGATGGGCTACGAAGCCACACCCAGCCTGTCGCAGCTGCTGTTGTATCTGCTGTGTTTTGTGGTGTTGTTCTGGTGTTGCAGCTTGATGGAGAAAAAAAGATGAAGCTTTACAGCAAAAAAGCGGTGGTGAAGGCTTTGTGTTTGCTTTGTCTTTTAAGCAGCACTTCGACTTTGGCGGACGGGCGCGTGGTGGATAAGGTGTATCACCCTTATGTGCAGCCGCTGGAGCGTGAATTTGAATACCGTTACTTTTACCAGCGTCAGGCCGATCATCCGGACAACAACACTATGGGGCAAAAACTGGGGTACGGCTTTTCAGTGGCCGAACGGGCCGCATTGGAAATTTATGTCATAGCAGACCGTATTCATCCTGAAGACTACAAATTATCAGGCTACGAGCTGGAGCTGCGCTGGATGTTGACAGAGCAGGGCCAATACAGCGCCGACTGGGGCATGTTGTTTGAACTGGAACGGCAAAATAATCAGGACAACTACGAATTCACCAGCGGCCTTTTGATGGAAAAAGAATTCGGCCCCACCAGCCTGACGTTAAACGCTCTGGCCGTGTATGAATGGGGCCAGACGCTGGAGGCTGAATGGGAAGGCGAGTTTCGCGCTCAATACCGCTACCGCTGGTTACCGGCGGTGCAGCCCGCCATTGAATTGTATGCAGGCGAAAACTACAAAGGCGCAGGCCCAAGCTTAATGGGGGTGCATAAATTCGACAAACAAGAGCAGTTAAAGTGGGAGCTGGCGGTGATAGTGGCCATAGACAATAACACTGTGGATCGCACCTTACGTTTTGCGCTGGAGTATGAGTTTTAGTAGTCGATGGATTTTGTTGCAGTGAAAAAGACAAGAGGAGGGCTGAGCGCCTCTAGCCGTGCAGGCCTGAATACGAGGATTATTTACCTGAGCACCTTAAGTCTGCCTTAAGTATTCACTTCTATGCTGGCCTCAATGAAAAACTGAGGCCTCTTTATGTCTGTTGTAACCGCCGAAAAACCATCTTTCTTGTCCAATTTGTTTTGCTTAGGCCCTTATCGTTATCTGATCCGTACTGCGGTACTGGGATTAGGGTTACTGAGCCTGAGCAGGCTGGCGCTGGTGTTGTGGCAATACGACAGAGTGGAAGGCACCGCATTGCTGTTTGATGTCCTGGTCCAGGGCATCCGCGCCGATATTATTGTGCTGTCATTGCTCTTAGTGCTGCCTGTGCTGCTGATCCCGATGGCGTCGTTGCGTGGCCTGAGCAAGCTTTGGTTTCAGTTTAGTTATTTATGGTGTCTGGCGGCTTTAGTGCTGTTGGTGTTTATGGAACTGGCGACGCCGGCTTTTATTTTGCAATACGATGTGCGGCCAAACCGGCTTTTTGTTGAGTATCTGAAATACCCCAAAGAAGTGCTGTCGACTTTATGGTTTGGTTTTCGCTTGCCTTTAGTTTTAGGTGTTGTAGCAACTTTGGTGTTGACCTGGTTTATGCGGCGGATCTTTCGCTCAGGTAAATGCAGTCTGAACCCCTGGTCTGTTGGCAAAACTGTTGGGCTTTGGTGTCTGGCGTTGGTACTGCTTTTTGCCGGTATTCGTTCGACCACGGACCACAGGCCTGCTAATCCGGCGATTTTTGCTATCACGTCGGACTCCATGGTCAATTCGCTGGTATTAAGTTCTGCGTATTCAGTGCTTTATGCTTTGTACAATTTAAAGCATGAAGCGCATTCCAGTGAGATCTATGGCAAGTTGCCGACGGAGCAAATGCTGCAACAAAGTCTGGACTGGCCCTGGCTAGACTCTTACCAGTTTACTAATCCGCATTACCCCACAGCGCATTGGCAACAGGCTGTGGTTAAACGCGAAAAACCACTGAATCTGGTGATCGTGCTGCAGGAAAGTCTGGGCGCGACTTTTGTAAAGTCCCTAGGTGGTGTGGCTGTCACACCAGAGCTTGAAAAGTTAAAGCAGCAGGGCATTTGGTTTGAACATTTATATGCGACAGGCACCCGCTCTGTACGGGGTATTGAAGCCGTAGTGGCCGGTTTTCCGCCAACACCGGCTCAAAGTACAGTGAAGTTATCCGGCAGTCAGCAGCATTTTACTACCCTGGCATCTATCCTGAAATCTCAAGGTTACCAGACTCAGTTTATTTATGGTGGCGAAGCGCATTTTGACAATATGCGCAGTTTTTTTACCGGCAATGGGGTGGAGCAGATTGTCGATCAAAGCCAGATGGTTAATCCTGTCTTTACCGGCAGCTGGGGCGCCAGTGATGAGGATGTATTTTCGGCGGCGCAGCAACAATTAACGGCTTTGCATCAGCAGGGTAAGCCATTTTTTAGCCTGATCTTTACCTCCAGCAATCATGAACCTTTTGAGTTTCCGGATGGCCGTATCTCTTTATATGAAGAGCCAAAAGCCAGCGTTAATAACGCGGTGAAATATGCCGACTGGGCCATGGGGCAGTTTTTTGAAAAGGCAAAACAAAGCGACTATTGGCAGGATACTTTGTTTTTAGTAGTGGCCGATCATGACAACAGAGTGTACGGCGACAACCTGATCCCGGTCGAAAAGTTTCATATTCCGGGGCTGATTTTAGGGGCTGATACAAAACCAGCACTGCTGAAACCCATTGCCAGTCAGATTGATTTAGCGCCGACTTTGTTATCTATGATGGGAGTCTCCAGCTGCCATACTATGACAGGCCGTGATTTTACGCTGGATCACAGCAGTCCCGGCCGTGCTTTGCTGCAGTTTGAAAATTATTTTGCCTTGATGCAACAAGGGCCAGAGCAGCAGGAGTTAGTGATCCTCAAACCTGATGGTAAAAGTGTCGCTGGGTTTTATCAGCCACAACAGCAAAAACTCAATCTAAGCCCTAAGGCTGTTTCACTGGCAGATAAAAACACAGCTTTGGCTTTAGTACAGCTGCCTTCGTATTTATATCGGGAGCAGAAAAATTCGAGCGAGGCCAGTTGTTTGTAACGCAGATATAACGATGCGCAGCGCAGCAAAGAGCACAACGGATTGATTTTTCTTTGTGGCAGGGTAGTCTGACTGCAATCTTGATTGGATAAGGAAAAGCATGCAGCGTAAATTATTTATCAACTTAGCCGCAGCCGATTTAACAGCCGCCACTGACTTTTATCTGCGGCTGGGTTTTGGTTTTTATCCTCAGTTTAGTGACGATACGACCAGCTGCATTGTGCTGTCTGAACACTTGTATCTGATGCTGCTTAGCAAAGAAAAGTTTGCTTCATTCAGCCCGAATCCCTCAGTGAACAGCCATCAGCAGACGCAAGTGCTGAACTGTTTAAGTTGTCACAGCAAAGCTGAAGTGGATGAGTTGGTGCAAAAGGCGGTTGATGCCGGTGGCAGAACTTATAACCAGCCCCAGGATCATGCTTTTATGTATGCGCATGGCTTTCAGGATCTGGATGGCCATGTCTGGGAACTGCTCTATATGGAAATGCTGCAGGCTTCTGTTTGAAACTCGCTTCTTAGGCTTAGTTGAGTATATAATCCGACGGTATTTTATATCTCCAAACTGGCGCCTTTGCTGTCGGTGTATTTAGATAAGGATTTGAATTTTATGGCGGACGTTGAACATCGCCCCACTAACTTTATTCGTCAGATCATCGATGCCGATCTGGCTTCAGGCAAACACAACACGACTGTGACCCGTTTCCCGCCAGAGCCTAATGGTTATCTGCACATTGGTCATGCCAAGTCTATTTGTCTGAACTTTGGTATAGCACAAGACTACAAGGGTCAGTGTAACTTACGTTTTGACGACACCAACCCTGAAAAAGAAGACATCGACTTTGTAAATTCTATTCAGCAGGACGTGCAGTGGTTAGGCTTCAACTGGTCTGGCAAAGTACGTTATTCGTCCGATTATTTTGATACTTTGTATGGGTATGCCGTTGAATTAATTAACAAAGGTTTGGCTTACGTTTGTTTCTTAAACGCTGAACAGATGCGCGAATACCGTGGCAACTTAACTCAGCCTGGTAAAAACAGCCCAACCCGTGATACTTCACCTGCAGAAAACCTGGCCTTGTTTGAAAAAATGCGCGCTGGTGGTTTTAAAGAAGGCGAATGTTCACTGCGCGCTAAAATTGATATGAGCTCAGCTTTTATCTGTATGCGTGACCCGGTGATTTACCGTGTCAAGTTTGCTCATCACCATCAAACCGGGGATAAGTGGTGCATTTACCCTATGTACGACTTCACCCACTGTATTTCTGATGCGCTGGAAGGCATTACGCATTCCTTATGTACGCTGGAATTTCAGGACAACCGCCGTTTATACGACTGGATTCTGGACAACATCACTATCGATTGTCATCCACAGCAAATCGAATTCTCCCGTCTGAATCTTGAATATCAGGTGATGAGTAAACGTAAGCTGCACACTTTAGTTGAAGGTGGTCATGTTGCAGGTTGGGATGACCCACGTATGCCTACTATTGCAGGTTTACGCCGCCGTGGTTTTACACCGGCCTCCTTGCGTGAGTTTGCCAAACGTATTGGTGTGACTAAACAAGACAATATGATTGAAATCAGTGCCCTGGATTCTTGTATCCGTGAAGATCTGGATGCGAATGCACCACGGGCTATGGCGGTGATCGACCCGTTAAAAGTCACCATCAGCAATTACCCGGCCGACAAGCTGGAATGGTTAGAAGTGCATAACCATCCAAAAGAAGAAAGCATGGGCAGCCGTACTGTACCTTTTGGCCGTACTTTGTACATAGATAAAGCGGACTTCCGCGAAGAAGCCAACAAAAAGTACAAACGTATGGTGACAGGGGGGGAAGTCCGTTTACGTGGCGCTTATGTGATTCGTGCGGACGAAGTGATTAAAAACGAAGCGGGCGAGATAGTGGAACTGATTTGTTCTTACGATCCGGACACTTTGGGTGTGAACCCGGCTGATGGCCGCAAAGTGCGTGGTGTCATTCACTGGGTCGAAGCCTCACAAGCTCTGCCAGCTGAATTCCGTATCTACGATCGGTTATTCACAGTGCCAAATCCTGCGGCCGAAGAGGACTTTTTAGCTGTGATTAACCCTGCATCTTTGACTGTGAAACAAGGTGTAGTTGAGCCAAGCTTAAAAGCAGCACAAGCTGAAAAAGCCTTCCAGTTTGAGCGGGAAGGCTATTACTGTGCCGACAACAAAGATTCATCGCCGGATCATTTGGTGTTTAACCGCACTGTAGCACTGCGCGATACTTTCTTCGAAGATTAATTGTGGGTCAGAGCCTTGGCTCTGACCTCAATATCAGGTTTCCCGGCGAAAATGGGTTTTGAGCCTTCTTTGTTTTTTGGCGACATACCTTGTTTTAAATCTGTGGGTCAGAGCCAATGGCTCTGACCCATTTTATCTTCTAGACTCTAAGCAGTTCATTTTTCAGGATATGCCTGATGTACAGATCGTGCTTTTGTCTGCTGCTTTGTCTGGCGTTTTTTCCGTTAAGCTCTTTGTCTGCCGATATGGTGCGTTATCCCGCCATCGAAGACTCAGGTGATCAACGTTCTGACTATCCTATTGCTTTACTCGAACTGGCGTTAAAAAAAGCCGGCAGCACTGCCACTTTACAAAGTAGCTCTGCGCGGGTGTCCAAAAGCCGGGCTTTGTACCTGCTGGAAACTGGTGTTGAAGTGGACGTGGTCTGGACCATGACGTCCATTGAACGCGAAAAACGTTTTTTGCCTGTCCGTATACCTATCTACAAGGGCCTTGGCAGTTACAGGTTATTGCTTATCCGGCGTGAAGATCAGCCAAAGTTCAGTGCCTTAAAAAGCGAAGCCGCATTAAAACAGCAACTGCTGTCACAGATGCATGATTGGGTGGATACCGCCGTTTTACGCCACAATAAATTTAAAGTGCTGGATGCCTCCAGCTACCAGAGTTTGTTTCAGATGCTGCTGCACAAAAGAGTGGATGCAGTGCCACGCAGTGTGCTGGAAATAGCGGCTGAGCAGCAGCTGTTTGCAGAGCAGGGGTTGCATATTGAAACCGACTGGTTGCTGCATTACCCTGGCGCTGTGTATTTTTTCGTGTCGAATAAAAATCCGCAGCTGGCAGAACAAATTGAGTCGGGTTTACGGCAAGCCTTAAAAGATGGCAGCTTTGATTTATTGTTCCAAAAACACTTTGTCAGTCAGTTAAAAAAAATGCGCTTGTCAGAACGTACACTGGTGGAGCTTCAGAACCCATTGTTACCACCTGAAACTCCGTTAGGGGAATCAGGCCTTTGGTACAAGCCGGATTAAACAGAAGCCGGGATAAGCAGCGCTGAATCGCTTTTAGCCCTTGTATTCCCACTCTGATCTGCTTTAAATTCAATGCAT
>CBIMJC010000058.1:0-16312 GCA_966244125.1 uncultured Rheinheimera sp. | reverse complement strand
CAAAGTTGGACCTGTCGCTTGTTCCAGCCCAGAGCCATACAATTCAAAATCACTTTGCGGATGAATATCAGGCTGTACTGATAGCCCCTGGATACCCGACTCTTGTTTTTCTGTGGCCTCGACAAAAACTTTGGAAATAGTGTCCTGCAATTTTTTGAATTGCTCTTTTTCCATAGTGGCCATCGAGTACAACACCACAAAAAGCGCAAACAACAAAGTCATATAATCCGCGTACGAAACCAGCCAGCGTTCTGAATCTGATTTATCCGCATCAACTGCAACAGAACGGCGTGGCCTGTACATTTAAGTTACTCTGTAGGCCTGAAGTTTGGACTCCACACTGCGGGGGTTTTCACCCAGCGCAATAGAACACAAACCTTCGATCACCATCGAATGAAACAAGGCACGCTCTTCGACTAACACTTTGATTTTATGGAAAACAGGGATAAATACAAAGTTAGCCAAACCTACACCGTAAATGGTTGCGACAAAAGCCGTTGCTATGCCCTGGCCTAACTCGTCCGGGTTGGAGATATTCGACAATGCAAGGATAAGACCAAGCACCGCACCTACTATGCCAATTGTCGGGCTGTAGCCGCCCATAGCTTCAAAAACTTTGGCCGCTCTGAGCAGTCGTTCTTTCTCCAGATGCAACTCAGTGTCCAGAATATCCTGCAAAATTTTGGCTTCAGTGCCATCCACCAGCAAATTCAGGCCGCGTTTTAATAAAGGTTCTTCTTCACTGAGCGCGTCCTTCTCTAACGACAAAAAACCCTGTAAGCGTGCAGCGTGCCCCCACTGGGTAATACGTTCTATAGTGGAATCAAAATCCAGTTTAGGTGGTGCTATCACCCAGGGCAGCAAACTCATACTTAAGCGGAATTGCCTGGCAGGACTCTGAATAAGCACTGCGCCCAAAGTACCACCAAAGACGATACAAAAGGCAGGCCAGTGCAACAGGGTAAACACATCTCCGCCTTCCTGACTGAATCCGCCGACTATAGCGGCCAGTGCAATGATGATGCCGGCAAAAGTTAGCTTATCCATGACCTACTTCAGTGATAATGCGGGCTGCTACGTCGGACAACGCCACTTCAAGATCGGTTAAACCTGCAGCAGTTACAGCCTGCGGCATACCATAAACCACACAACTGGCTTCGTCCTGCGCCCAAATCCTGGAGCCGGACTGCTTCAGTAAACGTGAACCTTCACGACCGTCTGACCCCATGCCTGTCAGCACTATAGCCAACACTTTGTCGTTAAAGACCTTGGCTGCAGTACCAAAGGTGATGTCAACACTGGGCTTAAAGGTAATACGCGGAGAATCATCTTCCCGCACCCGCAATCTGGCCTGATTTTCGTTGCCATCTACCAGCATTTGTTTACCACCAGGTGCAAGATAAGCCACGCCGGGACGTAAAACATCATTGTCCGCAGCTTCCTTAACTTCTATCTTCGCCAGACCATTTAATCTGCTGGCAAAAGCGCCGGTAAAAGCGGCAGGCATATGCTGAATAAGGACAATAGGCAAAGGGAAGTTCGCCGGCAAAGCCGTGATTATTTGTTGCAATGCAACAGGACCACCTGTTGAGGTGCCAATGGCAACCAGTTTGTAACTTTTGCCGCTGGCGTCAAAGTGTCCGCGTTGTGCTTCAGCTTTTTCTGCAGCTCTGCTTTGCAGCTCAGCACGCTCCGCCAAAGCTCTGGCAGCCAGACTTTGAGCTAAAGGCGCACGTGCTGTTGTGCCGGCAGATGCTGGTGGAACAACAGCCGGACGAGCCCCCAAAGCTGGACCTGAAGAGCTGGTTAAACTGGACGGTCTGCTGATAACTCGGCGTCTGGCCACAGTTTTTACGCGCTGACGTAACACATCAGCAGCTTCAGCTTTATCCCGGGCTATGTCTTCGAATTTTTTCGGCAGGAAGTCTATAGCTCCGGCTTCCAGAGCATCTAAGGTCGCCTTAGCCCCTTCATGGGTCAGAGATGAAAACATCAGTATAGGTGTGCGTTGTACCTTTAAGATTTCACGCACAGCTGAAATGCCATCCATCACCGGCATTTCAATGTCCATCGTAATGACATCAGGTCGTAAGGCTAAAGCTTTTTCCACCGCCTCTTTGCCATTATTGGCGGTGGCAATGACCTCTAACTCGGCATCCTGACTCAGTATCTCCGTCAGACGGCGACGGAAAAAACTGGAGTCATCAACAACTAATACCCTTATGGTCATAATGCACTCTCTTAAGCTGAGAATTTGTCAAAGCGATCAAATTTAATTTTCGAACGTTTGGCATAATGTTTCAGCAGGTTAGGCACATCTAAAATCAGCGCTATGCCGCCGTCTGACGTGATAGTAGCGCCTGCCATACCCGGAGTACCTTGCAACAAGGCATCCAGAGGTTTGATCACTACTTCTTCCTGACCAATCAGAGAATCCACCACAAAACCAATTTGTTGAGTACCGATTTGTACTATCACCACATGGCCCTGTTCGCGACGTATCTTTTTACTTGAACCTTTGACCAGCCAATGCTCGAGGTAAAACAGTGGTATAGCTTTGTTTCGGACCACTATCGTCAGTTGACCATCCACATTATTGGTTTTAGCCAGATCCAGGTGGAATATTTCGTTCACTGTCGCCAGTGGTAATGCGAAGGTTTGTTCACCCACCACCACCATCAAGGTTGGCAATATAGCCAGCGTCAGAGGAACTTTAATTTCCAGTAAGGTGCCCTGACCCAGTTTGGAGTGGATATGTACAGTACCATTAAGCTGGGTAATTTTGGTTTTCACCACATCCATACCCACACCACGGCCCGAGATATCAGAAATTTGCTCTTTGGTGGAGAAACCAGGCGCAAAAATCAGGTTGAAAGCTTCGGTATCTGACATACGGGCAGCCGCATCAGGTTCCAGCACACCACGTTTGATCGCAATGGCTTTCAGTTTCTCCGGATCCATACCGGCACCGTCATCCTGAATGGTCAGTAAAATATGATCACCCGCCTGAGAAGCAGCTAACCGGACCTGACCAGTGCGTGGTTTACCCGCTTTCACCCGGACATCCGGCATTTCAATACCGTGATCCACTGAGTTACGCACTAAGTGAACCAATGGGTCGGCCAGAGCTTCCACCAGGTTTTTATCTAAATCTGTCTCTTCCCCTTCCAGCTCCAGGTTAATGTCCTTTTGCAGTGAACGGGCTAAGTCGCGGACCACGCGTGGGAAACGGCCAAATACTTTCTTGATTGGCTGCATCCGGGTTTTCATCACTGCACCTTGCAAATCAGCAGTGACCACATCCAGATTGGCAATAGCTTTGCTCATCTCTTCATTCTGAGCTGAACCCGACAAGCTGACCAGCCGGTTACGCACCAGTACCAGTTCACCGACCATATTCATGATCTGGTCCAGACGTTTGGTATCAACACGAACAGTAGTTTCCGGCTGATTAGCTCCAGCTTTTGGATCTGCATCCGGATCTTTTGGCGCAGCGGCGGCAGGGGCAGCTTTTGCAGCAGCTGCAGGAGTCGCAGCTTTGACCGGCTCCACAGCTTTTGCAGCTGGTGCAGGTTTTGCAACAGCTGCAGCGGCGGCCGCAGCTTCAGCAGGACCTACAGGCGCTTTGCCTTTACCATGCAATTCATCCAGTAAAGATTCAAATTCATCTTCAGAGATATCGTCTGTGGAACTGGCTTTTTCTTCTGTTTTGGCCGGGGCTTTTTCGACAGGCTTAGAAGCCGCAACTTCACCCGGAATAAAGGAGCCCTGACCATGCAGCTGGTCTAAAATTGCCTCAAATTCATCGTCAGTAATATCTTCACTGGCGGTTTCTTTGGTGGCCGGAGGCGGCAGATTGGCAGAAGTATCACGGCCAGGTGCGCCGCTACCATGCAGTTCATCCAGTAACGAATCAAATTCGTCTTCACTGATTTCTTCAATAGAGGAAGAGCTTGGTGCAGCTGGTACTGCAGCAAAACCGACTACAGCATCAAATTCTTCCATGCTGATTTCAGGTTCAGGTTCTGGCTCGGGAGCAGCGGCCACCGCATGATGAGCCAACTCGTCTTCAGACTCTGGCAGGCTCAGGCGATGTAAAGCTTCGATAATAGCGGGATCTGCTGGCGTCAGAGGCTCACGGTTTTGCACGTCGGCAAACATGGCATTCACTGCATCCAGCGCCTGTAAAATAACATCCATCAATTCTGGCGTAACACGGCGTTTGCCGGTCCGCAGGATATCAAACACGTTTTCGGCGCCATGACAGGCGTCCACTAACTCAGTCAGCGATAAAAATCCAGCGCCACCTTTGACGGTGTGGAAACCACGGAAAATGGCATTTAATAAATTTGCGTCATCCGGATTATTTTCCAGCTCAACCAACTGCTCTTGCAGTAGTTCAAGGATCTCGCCGGCTTCGACTAGGAAATCCTGTAAAATATCCTCATCTAAATCAAAGCCCATGCTACAGCTCCCCTTTTAGAAACCTAAACTTGATAATAAATCGTCCACATCATCCTGACCGGACACCACGTCATCACGCTCAGCTGCGTCAATAATAGGACCCTCAGCTTCGTGACCTGCTTTTGGTTTTTTCGATACCGCAGCCGGACGCTCTTCCATACTTAAATTGGTCTGGCCAAAGGCCGTTAATAAACCAATTAAGCTGTCCTCTACTTCCCGGACTAACTCTATGACCCGCCGTAAAATCTGACCTGTTAAATCCTGATAATCCTGAGCCATCAGTACTTCGGTCAACAGTGCATGTAAGGTAGCAGAGTTTCCGGTAGCCTGATGCAAAAAGCCATCGAGATTGTGACATAAGGCTTTGAACTCGCCGACTTTTAAGTCACGGCTCATCAACTTTTGCCACTTAGGCAAAATAGCCTGCAGATGGTTGTTGAGTTCGTCGGCTATCGGAAGACAACTTTCAACCGCATCCATAGTTTTGTTGGCGGCCTGTTCTGTCATATCGATGACATGATTCAGCCGCTTCTTTGCATCAGGAATATCGTCTTCCAGCAAAGAACTTAAGGATGGGTCAATTTGGAAGCTTTTCAGCGAGTCGTGCAATTGCCGGGTTAGTTTTCCAACCTCGGCAAATAACTCTGAGGAGCCCGGTACTGCCAGCTGTTGCACCAGTTGATTCGCGGCGTCGGTTTCACCGAACTCCAGCAACTGAACCAGTTCACGGGCCTGCTCTAAAGTAATCAAGGGTGCCGTAGCTACAGACATGGTGTACTCCTTTGTCAGTTACGGTTTAACCCAGGCGTTCAAATACTTTAGCCAGTTTTTCCTGTAAAGTCGCAGCGGTAAAAGGTTTGACGATGTATCCATTCACACCAGCCTGTGCAGCGGCTATGATTTGTTCCTTTTTCGCTTCAGCAGTCACCATTAATACAGGAATGTGCTTCAGTTTAGCGTCAGCACGAATTGCACGTAACAAATCAATGCCCTGCATACCTGGCATGTTCCAGTCCGTAACTACAAAATCAAAATCGCCGTTTTGCAACATAGGCAATGCCGTGCTGCCATCATCAGCCTCGGACACATTGGTGAAACCCAGATCTCTTAACAGGTTTTTTATAATGCGTCTCATGGTTGAGAAATCATCAACCACAAGAATTTTCATATTCTTATCCAAAATCCCCTCCGGTGAGAGCCCAAGCTGGACTACCTCAAACTATTACAACCAATCCTGCATTCTGGAGCGCAAGCGCACCAGCGCCTGACTATGAATCTGACTGACTCTGGACTCGCTGACATCCAGCACAGCTCCAATCTCTTTCAAATTTAGTTCGTCATTATAATACAGCGACAACACTATAGCTTCTCGCTCCGGTAAGCTACTGATATTTTTTATCAACGCCTGTTGAAATGCATCAGTTGCCTGTTGTTCGTACAAATGATCATCATCTTTGTCATTTGCCGTCACCAACACATCATCCGAGATGCCCAGATCTTCGATGCCGATAATGCGACCACTGCTGGCGTCGCTGAGCATATGATGATACTCATCTAAAGATATATCAAGTTTTTCAGCAACTTCACTATCTTTTACATCACGACCCAGTTCAGATTCAAGCTCTGCGATGGCCTCTGCTATCATGCGGGAATTACGGTGGACAGAGCGCGGAGTCCAGTCGCCACGGCGAATTTCGTCGAGCATAGAACCGCGGATCCGAATGCCAGCAAAGGTTTCAAAACTGGCACCTTTGCTGCCATCAAAGTTTTTTGCAGCTTCAATCAGACCTATCATGCCGGACTGAATTAAATCGTCCACTAAAACACTGGCTGGCAATCGGGCTAATAAATGGTAGGCAATACGTTTGACCAGAGGAGCATGGCGCTCAACCATTTGTGTCAGATGATCAGCGGCGCCGTAGGCCGCAAGTTTGCTATTCAAACCAGACCTCTCGCTTCAGGTTGATGTACCAGTTGTTCCAGAAAAAACTCCAGATGACCTGAAGCAACAGGCGGCACTGGCCATTGCACAGCCCGGGTGGCCAAAGTCCGGATAGCCAGGGAAGCCGGAGTTTTCGGAAATGCATCCACAAAGGCTTTTTGTTTACGCGCCGCTTTTCTGACGTTTTCATCAAATGGAATAGTGGCGACCAACTCCAGGCTGACATCAAGGAATCTGTCTGTGACCCGGCTTAACTTGGCAAACAGCTCCTGCCCTTCTTTTAAAGAGCGGACCATGTTAGCGACTATTTTAAAGCGCTGCACACCATGTTCACGGCTTAAAATTTTCATTAAGGCATAAGCGTCAGTAATAGAGGACGGTTCATCACAAACCACCACCAGCACATCCTGGGAGGCACGTGAAAAACTTAATACCATATCGGAAATACCGGCTGCTGTGTCGACCAGTAAAATATCAAAACGGGTGCGCATTTCACTGAATGCCCGGATAAGACCAGCATGTTCCACAGGCTTTAATTCGGTCATTGACTGAGTGCCCGAAGTCGCTGGTACTATTTTGATACCAAAAGGGCCTTCAATCAGAATATCATCCAGCTCGGCTTCACCGGACAACACATGAAATAAGTTTTTTTCAACCCGAAGCCCCAGCATCACGTCACAATTGGCTAACCCAAGGTCAGCGTCCAGCACCAGGACTTTTTTGCCAAGCTGAGCCATAGACATGGCAAGGTTCAGTGTGACGTTGGTTTTACCCACGCCCCCTTTACCGCCTGTCACGGCTATCACTTTGACTATCTGTTGTTGCTGCTGTTGCTTCATTCTTCTCAGGCCACTGGCTTGATCATCATTCATCGGAAGATTATGCATAGGTTCCTTCCACCCGGGCTGTCGTGTCTGAATACCACTGATAACCCGTACTACTATTAGAGGTCCGTAACTGCTCTGCCTTGGCAACCATTGTTTTTGCATCGGCCATTTCGATGTCCTCAGGAACTCGTTGGCCATGGGTCAAATAACTGACCGGTAACGCATTTTGTATTGCCACGTTAATGATTTCACCCAGACTTAAGCATTCATCAAGTTTGGTGAAAATACAACCCGCTAATGGAATACGTTTGAAATGTTCAACGGTTTCCTGCATCACGCGAGCTTGAGATGTTGCAGACAATACCAGATAACTTTTTATTTTAACACGCGAATTATGCACTAAAGACGCAAGTTTTTCAGCTAAACGAACATCACGCTGACTCATACCTGCAGTGTCAATCAGAATTAATTTACGTTGTTGTAACTGATTTAACAGCATGGCTAACTCTTCACTGTCTTTCACCTGTTTGACCGGACAACCAATAATGCGGCCAAAAGTAGCTAACTGCTCATAAGCGCCGATACGAAAAGAGTCCGTCGTGATTAATGCCACCTGATCTGCGCCATGACGTTTCGCAAACTGGGCAGCCAGTTTAGCTACAGTCGTCGTTTTCCCTACTCCTGTTGGTCCCACTAAAGCCACAATACCGCCACGACGCATAATGTCGTCATTGGTGGTAATTAACTGGCCTGTCAATAACTCCAGCGCATTGTCCCAGGCTTCAGAATCACTGATGTCTTCAGGCATAAAACAAGCAATTTGATCAGCCACAGGCTCAGACAATCCCAGCTCCAGCAATTTTTCAATCACCATAGCGCGTACAGGTTCACGGCGCGCTAAATCCTGCCACATTAAACCAGAGACCTGATGTTGCAACAGTTGTTTCATCGACGACATTTCGCTGCGCATCGCATCAAATTGTTTCTGCATCAGTTTAGCTTGCTGCTCCTGATAACGGGTCAGTTCAGTCAAATTCAACTGTGGAGCGCCGGAAGATTGACGTTCGTTGTCCGAAGGTGCTGAATTTGCAACCGAAAATAATGCGCTGGTTGCTGCTGCAGTTTTGGCAGCCGCCATTTTATTGGCAGAGATGGCCTGAGCAGCTACAGGTTGTTTACTGATTTGACGGGCTAACAAAGCCTGTAAAGAATCCGCTGGTGCCTGCTCAGCTTCGTCATCGACTTTAATATTCAAACGACTGCCAACCGTAGGCTGAACTGTAGCTTGTGGTTCAGGCGCAGCCTTAGCCGGCGCGGCCTCCGGGTCAATCGCAGCTACAATCTCCACACCGCCTGCGACCTTTTTATTCGACAGTATGATGGCGTCAGGGCCTAAAAACTCTTTGACTTCAGTCAGAGCGGTGCGCATATCTTTGGCAACAAAGCGTTTGATTTTCATAGCTTAACTCCTAATTCGACTGACCTACCACACTGACAATACGGATTTGTTTGTTGTCAGGGATCTCTTGGTAGGACAAAACCCGTAATCCTGGAATACTGTATTTCACGAATCGTGCCATAACTGATCGCAGAATACCGGATGTCAGTAAAACAGCAGGTTCACCGGCTAATTCCTGGTTCTGACTGGCGCTGGCGAGAGACTGCTGAATACGCTCAGCTAAGCCAGGTTCTATGCCTGCGCCGTCATTGCCTGCCGACTGCATAGACTGGTGTAACATTTGTTCTAAGTCAGGCGCAAAAGTAATGACAGGTACTTCCGGAGCACTGCCCACTACTTCCTGAATAATCAGGCGTTTTAACGCTACACGGCAAGAGGCAGTTAACACGTCCACATCCTGACTCTTGGTGCCATAATCAACCAGAGTTTGCACTATGGTACGCATATCACGGATAGGTACCCCTTCATGCAGCAGGTTTTGCAGTACTTTCACCACCACAGTCAGCGGCAGAGTATCAGGCACTAAAGCATCCACCAGCTTAGGCGAGGATTTGGCCAGCATATCCAGCAGGTTCTGCACTTCTTCATGGCCCAGCAACTGAGCTGCGTTATTGGTTAAAATCTGACTTAAATGAGTAGCGACTACAGTGGCCGCATCCACCACCGTATAACCTAAGGTTTGCGCATGTTCACGCTGATTTTTTGCAATCCAGACCGCTTCTAAACCAAAAGCCGGATCTTTAGTAGCTATGCCTTTGACTGTACCAAACACCTGACCTGGATTAATCGCCAGCTCGTTGTCGTGCCGTAATTCTGACTCCCCGGTCGTCACTCCCATCATAGTGACTCTATAGGTATTGGGTTCTAAATCCAGATTGTCACGGATATGTACGGCCGGGATCAGGAAACCCAATTCCTGAGATAACTTTTTACGAACCCCTTTGATACGTGTTAACAATTCACCGCCCTGGGCTTTGTCCACCAGAGGGATCAGACGGTAACCAACTTCTAACCCTATAGTGTCCACAGGTTGCACATCATCCCAGCCAATTTCTTTCACAGGAGCAGCTTCTACAGGTGTTGTCATTTCCGCCTTTTTAATAGCTGCAGCTTTTTCCGCCGTTGGATTCTCCACTCTGTACAGATAATAGGCAGAGCCCCCTACAATGGCCGCCAGACTCAGAAAGGCAACATGCGGCATGCCGGGCACTATACCCATAATGATTAAAATAGCAGTTGCAATCACCAGTACTTTAAAGTTACTGAACTGACCTGCCATCTGGGTGCCAAAATCACCTTCTTTGTTTTGCCGGGTGACAATAATGGCGGTACCTACAGACAACAGCAGGCCAGGGATCTGAGCCACCAGACCATCACCAATGGTCAATAAGGTATAAATTTCTACCGCTTCCATAAAGGGCAAATCGTGCTGCAGCACGCCAATCACCAGACCGCCGATGATATTGATCACCATAATGACAATACCGGCCATCGCATCGCCTTTGACGAATTTATTGGCACCATCCATTGAACCGTAAAAATCGGCTTCCTCACCAATTTCCTCACGGCGGCGGCGGGCCTCTTCAGCATCAATAAAACCGGCATTTAAATCGGCGTCTATCGCCATTTGTTTGCCCGGCATAGCATCCAACGTAAAACGGGCTGTCACTTCTGAGATACGGGCGGCACCTGAGGTAACGACCATCATGTTGATAATGATCAGAATGATAAAGACCACAAAACCTACAGCGTAGTTACCGCCAATCACTACCTCACCAAAGGCCTCCACCACTTTACCTGCCGCATCAGGACCATTATGGCCTTCCAGTAAAATCACCCTGGTACTGGCGATGTTCAGGGTTAAACGCAAAATAGTAGCGACCAGGATCACGCTGGGGAAAATAGCAAAATCTAAGGGTTTTCTGGTGTAGATGGTGATCAGTAAAACCACCAGCCCAAGTGTGATATTAAAAGTAAATAAAATATCCAGCATCAAAGGGGGTAAAGGCAGTACCACCATGGCCAAAGCGGCCAGAATAAGTAACGGAGTGCCAACACCTTTGGCATAAGATAAGACTTCAGGGTCAATACGGGAAAACACTTGGGACATCGACATAACAGGCCTGACAAATTACTGACACTACAGCCTGTTATACAAAAATCGTTCCATTCGTAAAAAACTTCAGAATATTTATAGGATCTGCTGCATGTGACGCTTCACCAGCTGATAGCGCTGACGTTGCTCATAAAACAACGAGGTGTGATCTATGATGTCTATGCATTGATGCGACAAGTTGATTAGCTCGTCATTCAGCCGCCCTTTCTGACTGATAGCCTGCAGCAAATTCAGCGCGATATTCGCATTACCTGGCATGGCTCTGAGCGCCTGACGGAAATAGCGGATAGCCTCTGAATACTGCCCATGCCGATAAGCCTCCATTCCTGCATTATGATGATCAACCATCAGATCACGTTTTTCACTGTATTTCTGCTGTTCAGAGTGATACATCATACAAAGAGAATGATCATGCCATTCCGTGCTTTGTGCTCTGCTGCTCAGCACCTTCATATAATGATCACTCATCGCCAGATCACCGGCTTCAAAATAAGCTCTGGCTCTGTCCAGCAAACCCGCAGGTGAAGGAGCTTTCCCTAAACTCAGCTCCTCACTTTGTTTTAGCTTCTCTACAGCTTTGTCTTTGTGGCCTTCCAGCAAATCAAGCCTGGCTTCAATAACCCGCTGGTCCTGCAGATAACTGTCAGGATTAAAGCGTTTTTTTACCTCTTTCATAAAAGAACAGACTTTAGCCAACGTCAGTTGTTTTTCCTTAACCGGCTGACGCTGGGCTGCCTGTACCAGAGCTCTGGCATAATTCAGCATATTGTCGGCTGTGTCATAAATAGAATAACGCGCCGCTTCCAGCAAGCGGGCATGGACGCGAACAGCCAGCTCAGGCTGATTATTGATCACCGCCAGATTGGCCAGCCTGTGCTGGCGCAGGTAGTTTTTTGGTGAAGCATCAGCCACTTTGCGCACCATGTCAAAGGCGCTTTCCACCTTGTTTTGTTTCAGGTAGAGCCGGCTCAGCCAGTCCATAGCTTCTATTTTTGTTTCAGCCTGCTGCGCCAGCTCAGACAACATTAACTCCGCTTCAGCCTCCTGCTGTAAGTTAAATTTGGCAATCACCAAACCAAGTTTTGCCCAGGGTAAATCTCTGACTGCCAACACATCCTGATACAATTGACTGGCTGAATGATAAAGACCCAACTTCATCAGCAGTTCACCTTTCAGGCGTCTGACGTAGCTTTGGTATTTAGGCTGTTCAGCCATTGCCACGTCACAAGCCTGAAGTGCATCGGCATAATTCTCATCCACTATCATCTGGTAGGTTTGACGCAGAACCTGTTTGACCTCAAGAGCCCGCTCAATACGGCGCTTTAACTCCGCATAATTAAAAGGTTTTAACAGGTAATCATCGGGTAAAAACTCCACCATGCCGTAAACATCCTGGCGGTGGCGTTCTCCACTGACCACAATAAAGCTGCAATCCGCTTTCAGCAAAGCTTCAGCCTTTAAGGCTTCGAACAGCTGATAGCCATCGCGGCCAGGGCCTAAATTGTAATCACACAGGATCAGGTCAAAGTAAGTTTTTCTGCAGGCAAGCAAAGCCGCATCGGCGTTTTTGGCGATGGCAATCTGAGTAAAACCAAGCAATGTCAGCATACTTTTGGTGTACGCAATCACCTGATCATAATCTTCGACCAGCAGGACTTTTTTTGTCTGATAACAAGGGTTCTTCGGGATCAATTGGCAGCGCCTCACTTAATCAGGCGAAAATATCACCAGATGAACTGAGGCTCAGTGACTAAATGTTATACGACTGTAAGCTAATATGACATTTTTAATATCTGGACAAAAAAAGCTAAACAGCCGGGGCTTAATGGCGGAAGTCTTCCGGAATAGGCAGCTCTCTGGCCAGATTTTTTGGTCTTTTGCCTTTGCCCTTTTTGTACATATTCAACTGATAGACATAAGCCAGAACCTGGGCCACGGCGGCAAACAATTGTTCCGGAATAGGATGATCAAGCTCAGTGGTATAAAAAATAGAACGGGCTAAAGCCGGGGACTCCAGCACTGGCACTTTATTTTCTTCGGCTAAACGCCGGATATAAAGTGCCACTTCATCTGCCCCTTTAGCCACCACCACAGGAGCTCTGAATTTCGCCTGATCGTATTTCAGCGCTACCGCAAAGTGAGTCGGGTTGGTGACTACTACGTCTGCTGTAGGCACAGCAGCTATCATACGGCGACGGGCGGCCTGATACTGCAAGCTACGAATACGGCCCTTCACCCTGGGATCACCCTCAGAGTTTTTGTATTCGTCTTTGACTTCCTGCAGCGTCATTTTTAATTCTTTGTGGTGTTTCCACATCTGATAAGGCGCATCAATGGCTGCTATGACAATAACGCTGAAACAAATACCAAAAAACACCCAGGCCAGGATTTCAGCTGACGCAAAAATATCCTCAGGATTCGTCATCAGCGACAACGCCATAATGTCGTCGAAGAAGGTAGATAACAGCGCAAAAGTTAAACCACCTATCACCAGTACTTTGGCGATACTTTTAATCAGTTCCACCATAGCCTGCAGACCAAACATCCGCTTTATGCCCGCCAGCGGGCTCAATTTACTCCATTTAAAACCAACGGCTTGCCAGGTGAAGTTATAACCGCCAATTAACACGCTCCCCACATAAGCAGCGACCAGAATCAGCAGGAAAAACTTCAGTAAACCGGGGAACAATTCAAATAAGGCATCCTCCCAGACAGAGAACATCGAATAGGGATTAAAAATATCTTTTTCATCCAGCGACAACAAACGACGACAGACTTCCAGTACAGAACCTGCGATCTCTTTGCCAAAAATTAAAATGCCTGCGCTGCTGCCGACCAACACAGCAAAAGTCGCCAGATCACGCGAACGCGCCACCTGACCTTTTTTTCGGGTGTCTTCGAGCTTTTTACTGGTGGGTTCTTCGGTTTTTTCCTGGCCTGAGCTTGCCATCAGCTACTCCTAACAGCCTATTAACTTGCAGGTGTATTCAATACCATGCTGCCAGTTCAGATTAAAATGAAACAGGAAAGTGTCCATCGTCAGCCACATAATAAGTAATCCGGCCAACATACTGATCGGCATACCTATAGAGAAAATATTCAGTTGTGGTGCTGTACGGGTTAAAACACCAAAAGCAATGTTCACCACCAACATAGCGGTCACAGGTGCCAGCGTGATAGCAAGAGCTGTGACAATAATCCAGCCACCAAACTCGGCCACCTGCCAGTATTTGTTCACGTCCAGCCATTCTCCGTTAATGGGCAGGGATTCAAAACTGAACACCACCATCTGAAACATAATCAGATGGCCGTCGTACACCAGAAACAGCAAGGTGGCTAAAATCAGGTAAAACTGCCCTATAGCCGGCACAGACACACCGTTGGCAGGATCAGCCATAGCAGCAAAACCTAAACCGGTTTGAGTCGCCAGAATTTGGCCTGCAGTGACAAAAGCCTGCACAAAAATTTGCGAAATAAAGCCTATCGCCAGCCCGATCAGAATTTGCTGGATCATTTGCACCACCAGATTCAGCGACATCAGATTGACATCTTTCACCGGCGGCACTACAGGCATAATCATCACAATAAAAGCAGCACAAAACGCCGCCTTGACCCGGGTAGGGATATTTTTGGCGCCAAAAGCCACCATAATAAACATCATGGCGGAAACACGGGCAAAAGGCAGCATAAAGTCAGCAATAACCTGAAGTAACTGCTGCAGCGGGAATTCCATCAGCTGATAACCGTTGGAATGCTCAGATAGAGCTTCTCTGTGTAGTCCATCAATGTTTGAGTCAGCCAATGGCCACCAAACATCAGTGCCAACAAAGTGACAATTAAACGGGGTAAAAAACTTAAGGTTTGTTCGTTGATAGAGGTTGCCGCCTGAAAGATAGACACTATCAGACCAACAATAAGCGACGGTATGATGGCGACTGATACTATGATGATCACCAGCCAGAGTGCGTCATTTAATATATCAACAAAAACCTCAGGACTCATGTTCCCACTCCGTAGCTGGTGGCTAAAGTCCCCATCACCAATAACCAGCCGTCCACCAATACAAACATCATCAGTTTAAAAGGCAAGGCAATAATCATAGGAGATAACATCATCATACCCATGGCCATCAAAATACTGGCAACCACCAGGTCGATAATCAGGAAAGGGATAAATATCATAAACCCAATCTGAAAGGCGGTTTTCAGCTCACTGGTGACAAAAGCCGGGATCACAACAGTAATAGGTAAATCCGCCACATTATCTACTTTGGGTGTGCCTGCTATTTCCGCAAAAGTTTCTAAATCTTTCATCCTTGTTTGATGCAACATAAAAGCTTTCATCGGCTTTATGGCTTCATCAAAGGCCTGAATCGAGGTGATCTGCTCTGCCAGATAAGGCTGCAGGGCTTTTTGGTTCACCTCGTCAAACACAGGCGCCATAATAAAAAAGGTCATAAACAGCGTGATACCAATCAACACCTGGTTCGATGGGGACGATTGCAAGCCTATGGCCTGACGTAAAATCGCCAGCACCACAATAATGCGGGTAAAACAGGTCATCATAATGACCATAGCCGGGATAAAACTCAGCGCTGTCATCACCGCCAGCACTTGCAGCGTTACGCTGTAGTCCTGCGAACCATCCGGGTTGGTAGTAACAGATAAAGCAGACAAAGCCCCACCCTGCTGCGCCAACAGCTCAGGGGATACGACTAATAAAACAAGCGCAAGTAATAGCCACATATTAAGATTTCGACTTTTGTTTTTGCAGTAAGGCCTGCAACTGAGTGCGCCAGTCAGGAGCTGCCGGATCATCAGCCAGAGGTTCGTCTAATTCAAATAACATAGTGATCTGATTGGATGTCACGCCCAGCACTCTTTGTTTGCCCTGCACTTCAATCACCAGAATACGTTCACGCGGCCCCAACATCACTGAACTGATGATTTTAATATGACTGGACCCAGGCAGTTTGATCGCCAGTTTTTTATACAACCAGGCCAGACCAAACAATAATCCCAGTACAATGATCAACGAGCCAAACACATTCATGATGGTCATGGCGTTCATGCCATTGCCTTGTGCTGTTGGTGCAGCTGCGACAGTAGCATCTGCCATAGCCTGAAGCGAAACGAGTAAAGTCAGAGGCAACAACAATCGCATCAGCGCAGCTTCTTAATACGTTCAATCTGGCTAATAACGTCAGTCAGACGAATACCAAATTTATCGTTCACTACGACCACCTCACCGTGGGCTATTAAGGTGCCGTTGACCAGTACATCCAGCGGCTCACCCGCCAGACGCTCCAGTTCAACCACAGAGCCCTGATTTAATTGCAGTAAATTACGGATACTGATTTTGGCGCGGCCAACTTCCATCGAAATGGTGACCGGAATATCTAAAATAGTATCAAGTTTACGTTTTTCGTCGACGGTAAGCGCAGCTGGTTCTTCTTTGAGTTCATCCAGTTCAACAGCAGAAGCGCCGCTGTTGCCTTCAGCTTC
>CBIMJC010000057.1:0-16352 GCA_966244125.1 uncultured Rheinheimera sp. | reverse complement strand
GCTGCCGGTTTTTTTATCATGGTTCCTGCACCACCACATCTTGCGGGCCGCTGGGCCTGACCATATTCAGTTTGGTCGCTGCCAGCTCTTCTACCCTGCTGTGCTCCGACAAGGCGCGCTGTTCCAGCAATAAATTGCGCCACTCCATTTCCAGAGTGTCGCGCTGTTGCAGAATTTTATCTTCGTGCATGGTCAGCTGGCGGTTCATATGGGTGAACTCAACCACAGCCAAAGCTGAAGCTAAACAACACAACATCAGCACCAGCAGAAATTTATGCTGCCAGATATCGCCGATGATCAGACGGTTCAGTTTAATAGCGCTCATGCGGTTTTCTCCGCTATACGTAATACAGCGCTACGGGCTCTGACGTTATTTTCCAGTTCAGCCTCTGACGGCATAATGGCTTTGCCAATCAGCTTTAGTGGGGTGTACAGGTTCAGTTGGTCCTGGGTTAAAGGCAAACCTTTCGGAATGGCAGCGCCTTTGCTTTTTAAGCGCATAAACTGTTTGACCATCCGATCTTCCAGCGAGTGGAAGCTGATCACTGTTAAACGGCCGCCTGGTTTTAACACCTGCACAGCAGCGTCCAGTGCAGTTTTGATCTGATCCAGTTCACTGTTGATATAAATACGGATGCCCTGAAAGCTGCGGGTGGCAGGATGTTTTTTCTCTTTATGGCTTTTGGGCACCACAGTGCTGATTAAGCTGGCCAGTTGAGCTGTGCGGGTCAGTGGTTGCTCACTGCGGCTGTCGACTATGGCATTGGCTATACGCCAGGCTGACTTTTCTTCGCCGTATTCACGTAACACAAAAGTAATGTCTTCCACATCAGCTTTGGCCAACCAGTCGGCGGCAGAAATCCCAGATGTTGGATCCATCCGCATATCCAGCGGGCCATCACGCATAAAACTAAAACCCCGTTCAGCATCATCCAGCTGAGGCGAAGACACCCCTAAATCCAGCAATATGCCGTCCACTTTGCCGGAAATACCTTTGTCTTGTGCAATTTGGGCTAAGGCAGCAAATGGGCTGTGAGTGATAGAAAAACGTGGGTCGGCCAATAAAGGCGCTGCAGCTGCAATAGCAGCAGGATCGCGGTCAATGGCGTATAAACGGCCTTGTTCGCTTAATTTAGATAAAATCACTCTGCTGTGACCACCACGGCCAAAAGTACCGTCGAGATAAATCCCGTCGGGTTTAATGGCTAATCCGTCTATGGTCTCAGCCAATAGCACGGAGATATGGGCGCTTTGCTCCATCAGAGTACAAAATCCTGCAGCCGTTCGGAGATCTCAGCATCAGCAGACATATCACGTTCAATTGCCATATCTTCGGCAACACGTTTATTCCATGTCTCTTCGTCCCAGATCTCGAATTTATTAAGTTGTCCGACTAAGCGGATGTTTTTTGTCAGACTGGCATGGCTTCTTAGTGGCGCAGGTAATAGAATGCGGCCGCTTTTATCCATATCGCAATCCGACGCATGGCCTATCAGTAAACGTTTAAAGCGCAACTCTTGTGGGTTTTGGTTGGATAAACGCTGCAGTTGTTCAGCAACTTCTTCCCATTCAGGCAGTGGATACAGCAATAAACATGGATCTTTGGTGTGAATAGTACAGACCATGGCCCCTTCAGCATCAGCAAATAAGGTATCGCGGTAACGCGTTGGTAGCGCTAACCGACCCTTATCATCCAATGTTAAAGAAAACGAACCACGGAACATGTTAATCCCACTTTATTCTTGTTTGATCCTGATATTTGATCCACAAATACCCACAATTTCCCACTGATGTACAGTTTAGGGCCGCAGAAGAAAGCTTGTCAAGGTGAAAACCCCTTTGTTTGATCAGGACAGATCCAGTAAAAACAAGGCTTAGCGCGAAGATCCTGATTTCTGTGGGAAAAAGTGGAAGAAAAAAACTTTAAAATACATTGAAATTTTTTATTTAGTTACGCATAACCCACTGTTCAGACTAATGCCGCAAGGCGTGCGACTAAGCCGCTGCTCATAGGCTGCAAACCATTGTTTTTTTCAGGCAGGACATTCAAATAACCTTATGATTTTTATTGATAAAAACTGCAACCCAGAGTGTTAATAAGAATGACAGGTGCAACAAAGCTTCATAACTTATGGCGATGAAGACTGCAGAGAAAAGGCAAATAAAGTGGACAAAAACCGGATAAAACAAATATAAAAACCAATCAAAAAGCACCACGACAAGTAAGCAAGCACTCACAACCAGACATAAAAAAGCCCTGCCAGCTCAATAGTGGTCAGGGCAACAACAGCAAGTTCAGCGACGCACTGCAGAAGCAGGCCGGGTTAACTGAAATAGTTCAGCCGCAACCCTGCTGTAACCTGAACCACCAATACGACTGATTAAATCCATTTTATCGGGATCAGGCATACCATTGGCGTCCAATACAGCGGGATCGATATAAATCGCCAGCACTTCTGCAAAAATCACTTCACAGCTCGGGTTTTCCGGCGGATAAGGCTGCAGTTTTGCCAGTCGGCACTCCAAAGCCACAGGAGCTAAAGCAACACGGGGCACTTTGATTTTAATGGATGGGGCTTGTTCTAATCTGGCCAGAGCAAATTCGCTTTGATCAGCAGGCACAGCTGCAGCACTGATATTCATTTCATCTTTTAACGCATAAGGCACCAGATTGACGACAAAATCATGGCTGGCTTCAATATTGATGCTGGTGTCTTTACGACTGCCATCGGCTTTATGCTGAGTGGAGATCATCAAGGTCGGCGGCTGATCTGTGACCATCTGAAAAAAGCTAAAAGGGGCCAGATTCACAACTCCATCTGAAGACAAACTCGACACCCAGGCTATAGGGCGGGGAGTAATAGTGCTGGTTAATAGTTTATATGCCGCTGAAGGGTCCAGCTGCTGCAGATCAATCCACATTAATAACGACTCCAAAAAGACAACATCAGTCCCAACACAGCAGCGCCTGCTATTACCCGCATCACATCCTGTTTAGCCACAAACAACGCCAAAGCAGCCAACACAGTGATAAGCCCGGCCTGCCAATCAAAGGTGGCCGCAAAACCGGCAGGCCATAACACATGGTAAGCAAAAAACAGCGCTAAATTGACAATAACCCCAACCACTGCCGCACTGATGGCAGTTAATGGTGCTGTCAGCTGCAACTTGCCTTGAGTGGATTCCACCAGCGGACCACCAGCCAGAATAAAAATAAAGGAAGGCAAAAAGGTAAACCAGGTCACCAGTACGGCAGCGATGAGACCAGCCAACAACATCAGCTCAGGCCCAAAGCTGGCTTGCAGATAAGCCCCGACAAAAGCAACAAACACCACCACCATAATCAGCGGACCAGGTGTGGTTTCGCCCAACGCCAGACCATCCATCATTTGTCCCGGCGTTAACCAGCCAAATTTATCGACAGCACCCTGATAGACATAAGGCAACACCGCATAAGCGCCACCAAAAGTTAATAACGCGGCTTTGGTGAAAAACCAGCTCATTTGGGTCAGTTGATGCTGCCAGCCCAGACTCAGTGTCAGCACTGCCATAGGCAAAGCCCAAAGCAGCACACCACAGCAAAACACCAGACTAAAACGGCTCCAGCGAAATAAGGCATGAGCAGGGGTTGGCGTGCTGTCGTCAATTAAAGCCGGGCCATAACTTTTCTGCGCACTGGCGTGTGCACTGCCGGAAAAAGCCGCAGGCACGAATTGACTGCCAATAAAACCGATGATGGCGGCAGACAATACAATCAGCGGAAAGGGCAACTTTAACGCAAAAATAGCGACAAAAGCTGCAGTAGCTATAGCCCAGAGCAGTGGATGTTTCATCACCCGTCCACCTATACGCCAGGCCGCATGCAGCACTATCGCCGCTATCGCAGGTTTAATGCCATAAAAAATGCCCGCCACCCAGGGATGTTCGCCATACACCAGATAAGCCCAGGACAGCAGCACCAGTAACACTAACGAAGGTAAAATAAACAGCAGACCCGCAATAACCCCACCTAAAGTACGGTGCATCAGCCAGCCCAAATAAGTCGCCAGTTGCTGCGCCTCAGGCCCGGGCAACAACATACAATAATTCAGCGCATGCAAAAACCGGCCTTCACTGATCCAGCGGCGTTTTTCCACCAGCTCAGTGTGCATAATAGCAATCTGCCCTGCCGGTCCACCAAAGCTGATACAACCCAGCTTTAACCAGAACCAGAAAGCCTGCCAGAAGGGAATAGCTGTTGTAAGCTGTTTCATTTTTTTCCTGCCTGAAAACGTCGCAAGCTCCAGCCTACCAAACAGCACAAGCCACCACCAGCCAAAGTGACTGATTTGACTTCAGTTCTGCTACGGCTATGGCTGAAAGATCCAGCTGGACGTAAAAAAGAATGCTGCTTATTATTTCATCAGGCCAACAGGGTGAACCCTGCATTACTCCCTCAGTCTTCTTTGCCCCACCCGATGCAAACGAAGTCAGCTGTCTGGCCTGAACAATAACAATAAATCTGGCCAACTTACTCCAGGCGTCCCCGGAGAAAAGCTTGAGCCCTATCAGAGAGAAACACTATGACATCCATCATCAAACTGGGCGTAATGCTCGTTATTTCTATTGTTCTCACAGGTTGCGCAGCCGAAGCAAAGTTGGGTAAAGCCGATGTGTCAGGATTTAATGCAGCCAATGCCACTGTGCAGGTGGAGTACAGCATCCCTGCGGATGCAGAACTGACGGCCGAAGAAATGACTGAACAACAACAGCTGCGCCTGACAGAAATTCAGGATTTATTAAAACTGCATGGTTTCAAACCTGTGTCAGAGGACAACAGCAATTTCAAAATAAAAATCAGCGAGAGTCCTGCAGAAGAAACTACTGGCGAATGGGCTGGCGCTTTGGGAGCCAACGCCGTTATTTTTACCTTGGGTGTAGTGCCAGCCATCTTCAGCTATAAAACCAGAATTCATTATGAGTTATGGGCAGGGCAAGAACTGCTACACAGCATTGACACTCCAGCGGAATGGGACGAAGCCGTTGGCTTAATTTCGGTGTCATCGACCTTAAGTGGTGCCGAATCTGCAAAAAATACCGCCCGTACCGAAGCCCATGACAGCGTGCTGCGCTTATGGATAGAACAAGGGTCTTTTGAATGAGAAGCCGCCCCAACCTGCTGTGCTTTGGCTGTTACCTGACCTTGCTGTTGCTGCCGCTACTCTGTCATGCCAGCCGCTATCAACCGCAAACGCAGTGGCTGCAAAACATCAGATCTGCAGAGCCTTTTCTGCCTTACCGGCTGGGTGTGATCGAGTTTAAAGAAGGCACCAGCGATGAATGGCTGGAATACATGGGAGATTTACGCGCCACTCTCAAAGCCAGTAACTACTTCCAAACCGCTCAGGCACCCAGGCTGAAACTGCAAATAGAAAGAGGTTATCAAACAGGTGCGGTCAATGAAGATGGCTGCAAAACCTCAGCAGGCAGTCTGGCACTCACTTACAGGTTTTATGAAGGGGCCAACGAGGTGAGCCGTTTCTCTATTACCACTCAGGCCCCTGTCGACGGTGACAGCAATGATTTTGATGCAGCTATGGCCGGGAATCTGAAGTTGCTGTTGCTGGAACTGCGCAAAAGCCAGGGCGACGCCGCATTCAGCGCTCAGGCCTCCAGCCTGCAAAATGCTATTCAACAACAGCTCAGCGGTGGTTCTAACTTTGGCTGCACTGTAGGGGTTGCGCTGGCCAATGGTTTTGTTGCCACAGTCGAAGGCACTATGGATGTTGTATCAGGTATGGGCGAGGTGGCAGGCACAGCACTTGAAGTTGCTGCCAGTCCCGAATTTCAGAATACCTTAAATGCCGAAATGGCAAACTATCAGGCACAACAAGCCGAACAAACCGCCTATCTGAATGAGCTGCAGGCACAAGCCAATGCTCAGGCTGAAGCTCAACAACGCCAGCAGCAGGCCGAACAACAAGCTAAGCAACAGGCACAGCAGGCCGAACAACAGGCCGGTCGCGAGGCGCTGGCCAAACAATTGGCAGATGGTATTGCCTACCGTAACCTGCAAATCGCCAAAACCACAGACCCTGCCACCTTGCAGCAGCTCAAACGCGATAACGCTGCGGCCATGCAGGCAGCACAACAAATAGGCATGTACAGTCAGGTGGATATCATGGCAACCCAAGGTACTCAGGCGGGTTATGACGAAGCCAGGGCTCAGCGCTCTGCCGATGAGCAGGCGGAAAAGCAGCGGCTGGCTGCTGAACGGCTGGAGCGGGAAAAACTGCAGCGTGAGCAAGAGGCTGCACAACGGGCTGAGCAACAACGGCTGGCCGCAGAAAAAGCAGCGAAAGAGCGCGAAGAGAGACAACGTCAGTTGCAGCAAGAAGCAGAAGAGCGGCGTCTGGCGGCAGAACGTGCTGAACAGCAGAAAAAACAGGCATGGAGTAACTGGCTGGCTGTCTACAAAAGCAGCATACGTCTTGGCGCCAAACAATGTGATGGCAAAGACAAACCCTACCGCCTGATCGGTGACCGGCCTTCCAACCCATTGCCAAAAGAAATTAACTATTACTCAGAATGTATTTCGGTACGCTATGAAGCACGTTGCCCGGGCACGCCGAGGGGCTCAGGCCTTCAAAGCACCCAATATAATTTCACGGGCATGGGTTTAGGTTGTTTGTCAGCAGAATCATTAATGCCGCAGCGTCTGGCTTGTAAGGACGATGACGTGATAGTTGAGACGCTGGATGTAACAGGCTGCGGTGGATAAATATAAGGCAGACCCGGTCACTGCATCTGCGCAGTGGCTGTGGTCTGGCTCAACAAAGCGGGAAAGTGTGAGTCGGCCCGATAAGCCGGGTTCTGTCGTGGACAATCATTCCTCTAGGACGTACGTCACCGCACGCCTCAAGCAACCTACCCGCCCCCAACGCGGGCCGCGCCAATGGGGGCCTATTTGGTCTTGCTCCGGGTGGAGTTTACCGTGCCACGAACTGTTACCAGTCGCGCGGTGCGCTCTTACCGCACCCTTTCACCCTTACCTGATCCCACTTGCGTGGGCCATCGGCGGTTTGCTCTCTGTTGCACTGGTCGTAGGCTCGCGCCCCCCAGGCGTTACCTGGCACCCTGCCCTATGGAGCCCGGACTTTCCTCCCCCTACTTACGCAGGCAGCGATTGTCTGGGCCAACTCACGGCGCGCATTATACCCTTCTCCCTCGAAGCTGCAACTTTGTTGGCTGCGCTCTTTCGCCCCAATCACATAGTTTATCTATGTTCATGGGGACTCAAGCTCTTGCCGCCGCGTTGCAACTCCGATGAATTTGGCTAAACGGAACTAAGCTTTCATGGCACAGCTATAATTCGCGCTAACTTATGGCATCAGGCAAATTAGTCTTCAGCACCCCAACTTAACCCCAGCTTATACAAGGCGTTTTTCTTTTCACCGTGAATTTCAGCTGTTAAAGCAGCGGCTTTTTTCAGGGGTAATTCATTCATTAAGAGTTTCAGAGTTTGCTGAGCAGCCGGGTTAATGTCTTCTTCAGCGGCCAGAGTCGGCGCTATCATCAGCACCATTTCACCCTGACAACGGGCTGGGTCTTCATCTAACCAGGCGGTGATCTCTGCAGCTGTGCCATAAACAAAGTTTTCAAACGTCTTCGTCAGCTCTTTGGCCAAAACCAGCTCACGTTCAACACCAAACACCTTCACTACATCTTCTAAACAATCTTTAATACGCCGCGCTGTTTCATAACAAATTAAAGTCCCAACCCCTTGTGGAATAGCGCTGAGCACATTCTGACGTTGCTGACTTTTGGCCGGTAAAAAGCCGATAAAATGGAATTTGTCTGTAGGTAAACCTGCACAGCACAAAGCGCTGATTAAAGCGCAGGGGCCGGGAATTGGCACCACTCGCACACCGGCGTCACGGCATAAACGCACCAGACTATAACCAGGGTCGCTAATCAGCGGCGTGCCGGCATCTGAAATCAAGGCAACATCTTCACCGGCCTGCAATTTCTGCAATAAAGTGGCTGCACGTTGTTTTTCATTGTGGTCATGCAGCGCCAGCATTTTAGCTGATATACCTAAGTGGCTGAGTAACTTACCGCTGTGTCTTGTATCTTCCGCCGCCACCCAGGCCACAGCGCTTAAGGTTTTGATCGCTCGCTGGCTGATATCATCTAAATTGCCAATAGGCGTGGCGACTATGTATAAATTTCCGCTTTGTGCAGTCATATGGAGCTTATTCCGTTGTACTTGAATTACTTTGGCTGGAATTCATTGAGCTTAGGCACGGCACTGAGTAAGATACCCGCATGTTTCCTTCATTGTACCTGTGCATTGTGAAATCCAGCAAACTGAAGCCACTTATTCTTTTAGGCAGCGCTATGGCGTTAGCCGGTTGTTCTTCCACACCAGAGCAGGCCGCACCGGTAAAACAGGCGCCTGTGATCAAACCTGCTGCTATCGCAGAGGAAGAAGTCGAAGTTGTTAAAATTGAAAAACCTTTGTCCGGCGCCGACTTTATTGAACAAGCCGGCCAGCAACAAGGTTCTGATCAGCAATGGCAATTGCTGGAAGCCGCCAAAGCCCATTTGCAACAAGGTGAAACACAACAGGCGCAAGCCATCAGCAGAGTGCTTGCCAGCCAGGCTACAGCTGATGTGCAACAGGCGAACTTATTGCCCTTTTTTCAGGGGCTGATTGCAGCAGGCGATCATGACGACATTGAAACCTTTAGCCGTCAGTATTCGTTAAGCTCGTTCAGGGATGAAGACAAAGCCGCCTATTTACAAAGCCTGGCCCAGTATCAAAGCAGCAGAAGAGAACCGGATAAAGCGGTAAACACTTATCTGCAATTGCTGGCATTGCAACCAGAACAGACTGCTGTGCAAAGTGCCTTATGGCAACAGCTGGGCATGCTGACCCCTGCTCAGTTAGAAAGCTTAAGCCAAAGCACGGATGCCAGCACTCAGGGCTGGGCGAAATTACTGCAGTTACATCAGCGTCATTTAGGCAATACACCGGCGTTAACTCAGGCGCTTGGCGACTGGCAGCAGCGGTATGCAAACCTGCCCTCTTTACAGCAACTGCCCGCTGAAATTCAGCAGTTAAGCGCTGTTGAGGCCTTTTCGCCAAAAACTATCGCTGTGTTGCTGCCTTTTAGCAGTAACTTCCGCCAGCACGCTGAAGCGATACAACAAGGCATTCTGGCCGCTTCCGCCAACCAGCAGGCCAGGTTAATTTTTATCGACAGCATGCTGGATGTTGCAGCATTGCAACAGCAATTGGCAACTGAGCAGGTTGATTTTGTTATTGGGCCTTTGTTGAAAGAACAAGTGGATGCCATCTCACAACAAGCCGACTGGACTATTCCCACTTTGTTTTTAAACGGTCCAACCGACGTGGCACAACAATCCGCTGATAAGTTTTATTTCTCTTTAAGTGTGGAAGATGAAGCCCATCAGATGGCGATGCTGTTTAAGCAAAAAAACTATAAACAGCCAGTGTTGATGGCATCCCGCAACCCGTTAAGTCAGCGTATGGCTGAACAATTTGGCCGCGACTGGAAACAAATGTCGGGCAACGAACCTGAAGTCTATTGGTTTGCCGATCAGGCTGGCATGGAAAGTACCATCAAACAGTTGCTGGAAACCGCAGCCAGTGAGCAGCGTATTCGTGAAATCAGCCAGTTAGCTGGTGAAGGGGTCAAAGCTGAACCTCACAGCCGTCAGGATATAGACGCTATTTATTTATTAGCCGACCCGTCGCAAACCCGTTTGCTGAAACCTTATATTGATGTGTCAGTGGCCCCGACTAAAACCACTGTGCCAGTCTACGCCAGTTCGCGCAGCCATCAGAAATCAGCAGAATTCACTGACCGCCGTGACCTGCAGGGTTTAACTTTTACCGAAATGCCATGGATGCTCAGCACAGGGCAACAACAAGAGTTCCGCCAGCAGTTTGAACAGCTGTTTCCACAGCAGGACGAAACTCTGCAACGTTTGTTCGCCATGGGTTACGACTCCTACCAGCTGATTTTCCGTTTAAAGCAGCAGCAACAATTTCCTGCGCTGCGTTATCAGGGTTTAACAGGCAATCTGAGTTTGTCGTCCGGCGGACAGGTTCAGCGGCAGTTAACCTGGGGTAAATACAGTAAAGATGGTTTACTGACACCACGGGCTCCATAGATGAGCAAAAACACAGGGCAGTTTTATGAACAACAGGCCTTAGTGTTTTTGCAACAACAAGGCTTACAACTGGTGCAGCAAAATTACAGTTGTCGCTTTGGTGAAATTGATTTAGTGATGCGCGAACACCAGACGCTGGTTTTTGTGGAAGTGAAATTCAGACGCAGCACCTTGTTTGGCGGCGCTGCTGCGGCCGTCACTTTGAGCAAACAACAAAAACTCAGCCGCACTGCTTTGTGTTATTTACAAAGTGTTGGCCAGCAGCACTGCCGCTTTGATGTAGTGGCTATTACCGAACAACCAGCAGATATTTGCTGGATTAAAAACGCTTTTGCAGGAACAGTGAACTAATGCAAGACCATATCAGGCAACTTTTTACTGAGAATATTCAAACCATGATAGCGACTGGCGAAGCTTTGTCCGCGCCTATCGAAAACGCTGCTGTCAGTCTGGTGAACTGCCTGATCAATGGCGGCAAAGTGATTTGTTGTGGCGAAGGCGCATCTGCAGCTTTAGCCACCCATTTTGCTCAGCTGTTATTGGATCAGTTTGAAGCTGAACGGCCTTGTTTACCGGCTTTTGCCTTGTTAAGTAACAACTCCAGCCTGCAACCCGATAATCAACAAAACCCTGATCATCTGGCGCGTCAGGTGCGGGCTTTGGGCCAGGCCGGTGATGTGCTGGTGGCTATTTCAATGACAGGGGAAGAACATAACCTGATCAAAGCCGTCGAAGCCGCCCTGACCAAAGACATGACGGTGGTGGCTTTAACAGTAGATAACAGTGGTGAGTTATCAGGTTTATTAGGTAATCAGGATACGGAATTAAAGGTGCCGGCGCACAGGCCAGCCCGGGTATTTGAATGTTATACCTTTTTACTACATGCGTTATGCGAACTGATCGACATAACCCTGTTTCCGCAACAAGGAGATCTTTAATGTTGAATAAATTAGTGCTGCTGTTAGCAACAAGCTGGTTATTACAAGGTTGTGCCGCTGCTGTACTGGCAGGCGGAGCCACAGCTGTCACCTCGGCCGGAGACCCACGTACTCTGGGTAGTCAGATTGATGATAAAAGCATTCAGGTCAAAGTGATCCGGGCTTTAAATGAAAACCCTGAAACCAAAAACAAAGGCAATATCAATATGACCAGTTACAACGGCATAGTGCTGTTAACAGGTCAGGTGCCAAACGAAAGGGTACGTGAAGTTGCAGGGGAAATTTCCAGAGTAGAAAGTGTCAAGGATGTGCATAACCAACTGCGTGTTGGCAGCGAGATCAGCTTTGGTACAGGCAGCAAAGACAGCTGGATCACCACCCGTATCAAGGGCAAATTTCTGGCAGATAAAAACGTCAGTGGTTTAAATATTAAAGTGGTCACTGAAAACGGTGAAGTGTTTTTAATGGGCCTGGTTAGTCAGCAGGAAGCAGACAGAGCCGTAGCCCTGGCCCGCAATGTCGACGGTGTAGCGCGGGTGATTAAAGCCTTTGAGTACAAGGATTAGTGGACATTGGACTATTAGGGTCAGAGTAAAATGAAGTGACAACTTCATTTTACTCTGACCCTAATTTTTTTAGCATTCCTGCAAAGCTTTCAGTACTTTGGAGTGAAATTCACGGTGCTTCATAATCAGCAGCACTATAACGGAGGTGGCCATAAAGAGTCTGGGGTCGATAAACCAGGATAAAGTGGCCAATGAAAAATAAATCGACCGCAAACCATAGTTAAACGAGTGACCCGCCTGATCGATCACCTTCGCTGTTCTGTTGGCATATAACGCCTGTTCTTCTGCAGTCATTTCACGACCATCTGGTGCAGCTCCGATCAAAACCCCACCAAAACCATACTGACGTAAAGACCAGGTAAACTGGAAAAAGGCGAATACATAAATCACGGCGAGGAATAAGATCTTCACCTGCACAGTTTCTTTATTTTTTGGTGCCCAGGGCGTCAGATAACTTAACACTTCGCTGATGCTGCCGCTGGAGGCCAATGCAGTTAACAAACCCGCCAGTATCAACAAAGTGCTGGACGCAAAAAACGATACATTACGTTCCAGTGTTGAGATCAGGGCAACATCGGCCATTTTATTGTCGCGGGTCAACATCTGCTTCATCCAGTCGTTGCGTTTGCGACGCAGCTCAAAGGATAAACAACTGACAGTTCTGGCTTTACGTTTAGCCACTATGGTGTAACCAACCCAAAGTGATAAAAACCAGGTGACCGCAATCAAATCAAGTAAAGTCAGCATAATCAGCCTTATTCCAGAGATAACTCAGTTGCCAGAGGCAACGTAAAATAAAAACAGGCACCACCTTCGGCACTGCGCTGATAACCAATCTCGCCCCGCATGGCTTTGATGAGATCTTTACAAATAGCCAGGCCAAGACCAGTGCCTGCGACCTGCCTGCGGTCCGATGAATCTGCTTGTGAAAACTTTTCAAATAAACGGGGCTCAAAAACCGGGGATACCCCTTCGCCCTGATCCGTCACTGCAACCCGAACCGTTTTTGCAGATAACTCAAGGCTGACCACAACAGTGGACCCCACAGGCGAATGCCGTATCGCATTGGCCAATAAATTAGCCATCACTTGCTGTAGTCGCACTTCATCCACTTCAACCCACAAATCATCAGATTCGGTACTGAGCAGCTCCAGCCTTACCTGACGTTGCAAGGCCACAGGTTGATTCAGCTCTATCGCCTGAAGCAACAGCTGTGTTAAAGGCCAGAGCCGGAATTTAAACTGCATTTTATTCACAGCCAGTTTTTCAATATCCAGCAAGTCATTGATTAGTTTACCTAAACGTTGACTGTTTTGCTGCGCCAGCACCAACATATGTTGTTGTTTTTCGTTCAGTTCACCTAAAGCGCCCCCTACAGCTAAACCTAAAGCGCCACTGATGGCCGTCAGAGGAGTACGCAGCTCATGACTGACAGTCGAGACAAAATCGTTTTTGAGCTGCTCTATTTTTTTACGCTCAGAAATATCACGGATCAGCCAGACATAACGGGCTTTGCCCTGATGTTCAGTGCGGTTACGCGACAGGTCCATCGCAAAAACTTCACCACTGTGCCGGACGCCCTGCAACTCCACTGCGGCGCTTTCACCTGGTGGCAGATTGGCTAACACTCCGGCCTGTTCAGGCGCCACTAACAAACTAAAAGCTTTACCCGCCAGTTGAATAGGTAAGTAACCAAACACTGTGCTGACCGCACTGTTGACCCTGTCAATAGTTCCGTCTAAGTCTGTAGTCACTATCACGTCCAGCACACTGTTCATAATACGGCGTGAGTACATTTCATTGTCTTGTAAAGCATCGGCAAACAAGGCGCTACGACGGTATGAATAAAGTAACCAGCCCAACATCAGGCAAAACAATACCGACAATGAAGCCCCCAATAAGCGCCATTGCCATAATCCCCAACCTGCGGCCTTATCCAGAAAACGTACGGCAAGCTGCCACTCTGCACCTTTAATATTCAAATCAAGCACCAGCGCGTCTTCGCTAAACAAATCTGAATAACCAAACAATGCAGTGGACGGATGTCCTTTTTCGCGGATCCCAACCTGCACCTGATAGCTGTTCGCCTGCTGCAGCAACATCTGATTAAATGAAGTCAAATCAAGCACCGTGCTGATAATGCCCCAATAACTACCATCATTCAGAAAAAGCGGCAGGCGATAGATATAACCTTCCCCGCCCTGGATCAGCGCCACAGGCCCGACTAACTTGGGTTGCTTCTGTTCTATCAGTTGCTTAATTTCGGGCCATTGTTGTGGCAAATTCTGATAATTCAGCCCCAGAGCCCTTTCATTGCCTTGTACCGGATAAATCAGCGTCAGCACATTTCCCGGCGCTAAACCTATATTGCGGATATGTTTGCCTTGTTCCAGTAAACTCTGCAGCAAAAATAACATTTCTTTTTCTGACAATTTGCCATCACTGGCACGCAGATGAGACGCCAGTCCCAGGCTCATATACAAAGAGGTATTTAATTCGGATTCGACAAAAGACCGCAGCTGACCAGATAAGCCGATCAGTTGCTGCAATGCCTGATTTTGTCGTTGCTCGACCAGTTGTCTGGATTGATATTCGGTGACAATACCAGCACAGAGTAAACAAAACAGCGGTACCAGCCATTGCCAGGGTAACAGCCATTGAGATTGTTGTTTTAACGCGCTGCTCTGTTCCATGGTTTGCAACCTGTTGAACATATTCTGTTATCGTCAGAGACTATAACCTATCCGAACAGAATTACTCCATGGCCGAATAGTCCTGAACTCAGAATAAAAGTTTAAACCACGGTGCTGAGAATCGAACCGGGCCGTGTTAAACTGCCCCGCCCTGACGGCTTGACACTGCATCAGTAGAGGAGAAGCGCTGTGACTGAATTAATTCTGCAAACCCCGGACGACTGGCACTTACATTTTCGCGACGGCGATATGCTCAAAGAAACAGTGGCAGCTACTGCCCGTTGTTTTAAGCGCGCTATTGTCATGCCTAATCTTGTTCCTCCTGTCACCAATGCAGCAGAAGCTTTAGCTTACAAAGAACGAATTCTGGCCGCCCGCCCTGCAGGCAGCAGTTTTGAACCTCTGATGGTATTGTATTTAACAGACAAAACCACAGCCGAAGACATCAAAGCCGCCAAAGCCGCTGGCGTAGTGGCCGCTAAATTGTATCCGGCAGGCGCAACCACCAACTCTCACTCCGGTGTCAGCAGCTTAAGTAAATTGTATCCTGTGCTGGAAGTGATGGCAGAGCAGCAGATGCTGCTCCTGGTACACGGTGAAGTCACCGACAGTCATATTGATATTTTTGACCGTGAAAAAGTCTTTATCGATCAGCATTTAACTCAGCTGGTTAACACTATTCCTGGTCTTAAAGTGGTGTTTGAACATATCACCACGGCCGATGCGGTTGAGTTTGTCAAAGCTGCACCAGAGCGTGTTGCCGCCACCATCACACCACAGCATTTATTACTGAACCGCAACGACATGTTAGTGGGCGGCGTGCGCCCGCATAACTACTGCCTGCCTGTCCTCAAACGCCGTACTCATCAGGAAGCTTTACGTGCTGTAGTTGCTACCGGCAATAAGAAGTTTTTCTTAGGCACAGATTCAGCCCCTCATGCGAAGCACCGTAAAGAAGCAGCTTGTGGTTGTGCCGGTTGTTACAGTGCCTGGAGTGCCATTGAGCTGTACGCTCAGGTGTTTGAAGACCTGGGGTGCCTGGATAAGTTAGAAGGTTTCGCCAGCCACTATGGCCCGGATTTCTACAACCTGCCACGCAACAGCGGCACCATCACCTTAGTGAAACAAAACTGGACTGTGCCAGCGGAGATCACCTTACCTGATGGCAGCCCTATAGTACCGTTTTTCGCTGAGCAGCAATTAAGCTGGCAGTTGAAGCAGACAGGGTCAGAGTCTTGACTCTGACCCCATACATAGATGCTGTTACTGGCTTATGATGTGGAAAACTGCATGGAGGTTAGAGCCTAAGCTCTGACCTCGCAAACCGTCCTCTGTAGTTCCGCTGTCGCTCAGCCGCAGTTGTGCCAAGAGCCAGATAGCATGGATGCGGGGTTAGCAGTTGGATGGATTTACCTAATGCATTGGCCTGATAACTGCTCCACGGATAATCAGCAGGATCAGCGACCATAAAAGCTCGTACCGGATTTAATTCAATATAACGACTGACCTGCAGCAAATAGAGTTCAGAATCCACCAGCTCGGATTTAAATCGTCCTTCCCACAAGGTTCCGGTTCTTTGATAACGTTGATTGACGTACCAAACGTAGTAGCGCCCCAAATTCTGCATTAAGTCACTTATGCCTTTTGCCGTAGTGGGTGTTGCTAACAAATGCACATGGTTAGTCATTAAAACAAAAGCATGAATGGCAACAGCGTACTTCTCGCTGTATTCCTTAAGTTTGCTCAGATAAACCCGATAATCCAGCTCACTGAAAAAGCAGACCTGTTTGTTATTACCACGTTGAATAACATGTTGAGGTACATCTGGTATGTTTAACCGTTTTGCTCGTGCCATTACAAAGCCCCGAAAATTCACACAAATTCAACAATAGAGTGAATTATCAGCTTTGCTACTGCGTCAGAGGCATTTTTTGATTCAGGGGGTCAGAGCCAAGGCTCTGACCCCGCAATAA
>CBIMJC010000056.1:0-16381 GCA_966244125.1 uncultured Rheinheimera sp. | reverse complement strand
CTGCTGGTGCAGGCTGATCCGTTTTGCCATCTCCTGATCAAAAGCCGTGGCTGTGGCTATATAAGTGACCTGCTCTGATGTTTTGGCAAGACGTTCTGCCAGACTGGATTTACCACTGCGGGCGCCCCCTAAAATCAGTGTTTTTTTCATCCCTGCTGTCTCCACCAAATCAGCCACACCAGATAACAACTCAGCTCCGTCATTTGCTGCGCAGCCCCTAATAAATCGCCGGTATAACCCTGCAACTGACTGCGGTAATAATAAAACAGCAACGCAAAACAAATAGCCAGGCCAGCAAGAAGGCATAAAGCCAAAGACAAAGGCACAAAATACAAAAGCGGTAGCACAAAAAGCCAGATCCAGACCAACGCACTTTTTTGTAACGAGCTCGCTATAGGTTTGCTTTTACTCACCAAATCCAGTTGTTGATAAGGCAAAACAAAGGTCAGGCTGAGTGCAGTTGCGCGCGATAAGCCAGCCACCAGCACTAAGGCCCAAGCGGCTTGACTGTCCAAAGCCTGCAGGCTTTGCCACTTGATTAAAAAAACCGACAGCAGCGTCACCAGACCATAAGTGCCCACTCTGCTGTCTTTCATAATCTCCAGCTTACGCTCGAGGTTTAAACCACCACCTAAACCGTCCGCTGTATCGGCCAGACCGTCTTCATGAAAAGCACCGGTCAGCACCAGACCTGCCATTAAGCAGAGCAGCACGGCGATGGAAAAGGGCAGCAGCTGAGCTGCAGCAAGCAACACCAAAGCTTGCAGGGCACCTAATAATAATCCCACCAGACTTAAATAACGGCTGCTTTGGTTCAACAGTTCAGGGCTATAGGGGGTGGCTGCAGGCACTGGAATACGGCTGAAAAATGCCAAGGCCAGACAAAAGAGTTGCCATTGCCGCATCGGCCATTTCAGCAGTTGGCTTTTCACTCCTGTGCTCCGGTATCCACCACCTGAGTCACACCTGCATCAGCAAAACTGGCCATATCGTTATAAAAACTAATAGCAGCCTTGAGCAAGGGCACAGCCAAAGCAGCACCTGTGCCTTCACCTAAACGTAAGCCTAAATCCAGTAAGGCGGTCGCATTGAGCTGTGTTAATACCGCCTTATGACCGGCCTCTGCGCCCTTATGAGCAAAAATTAAATAATCACGGCAATTGGGTGCGAGCTGACAGGCCAATAAAGCCGCCACTGAGACAATAAAGCCGTCAATCAGCACAGGTGTTTGTAAAGCGGCCGCAGCGAGGATAGCGCCACAAAGCTGAACTATTTCAAAGCCACCAAATTCAGCCAGTATGGATACTGGATCTTTGGCATAAGGCCGCTCTAAAGCTTGTTTGATTAAACTCAGTTTTAACTCAAATTGTGTATTGCTGATGCCAGTCCCCCGACCGACACAAGTTTCAACCGGCAAATCAGTCGCAGCAGCAAGTAAAGCCGCTGCACTACTGGTGTTGGCTATGCCCATTTCGCCCAGCAGCAACAGATCACAACCAGCCAGAATATGTTGCCGTGCGATATGACGGCCCAAGGCCAGACCTGCTTCCACCTGAGCCAGCGTCATAGCTGGTCCCTGACTGAAATCTGCGGTGCCAGAGCCTAAAGACTGGTGAATTAAGCCTGCAGCGTCGGGCAGGGCAGATAAGATACCGGCATCAATCACAGCTAACTCAATCCCATTGCTGCGGCAAAAACAGTTGGCGGCCGCACCTCCGGCAAGAAAATTCAGCACCATCTGCTGTGTCACGGCACTGGGCGCTATGCTGACGCCATGGCTATTGATGCCATGATCGCCGGCAAAAATCAGCAGCACAGGTTTATTTAGTGATAAGCGGCCTGGAGAGCCTTGTATCAGCGCCAGTTGCAGCGCCAATGCCTCCAGTTTCCCCAAAGCCCCCGCAGGTTTGGTTTTTAAATCAATGCGTTGTTGTATGGCTGAGGTCGCCTTTTTATCTAAAGCCGGTATTTCAACTAACATAGGACTCCGTTTTATCAGCATTTAACTGCGACGGTATTTAAATAACATGGATAAAAAGAACAGACTGCCGATGGCCGAAGTCACCACACCTATAGGCAGTTCCTGATCCGGCAATAAGCTGCGGGACAAGGTGTCGACGAGCGCTAAAAACACAGCCCCTAACCAGACCGAGCCCAGCAACAAGGCCACACTGGATAAACCAAATAACGAACGCACCAGATGTGGGATCATCAGACCAACAAAAGCTATGCCACCGCAACAGGCGACAATAGCAGCGCTGACCGCAGCACAAAGCAACAAGATCACTAAACGCAAAGGCCTTACATTGACGCCAAGACTACGGGCGCTTTCATCACTTAATACCAAAGCGTCGAGCTGACGGCGATACAGCAAACCCAATGCTAAGGTGATCAACACCAGCGGACTGATCAAAGCCACATGAGTCAGACTGGCCTGACTTAAACTGCCCATCAGCCAGAACATGACGCGGTTGGCGGCAAAAGGCTCGGATAAATACAATAAGGTGGTGGTAATGGCACTGAGCATAAAGCTGACCGCAACACCACAAAGCAGTAAAGTTTCCACACGTTGCCAGCGACTGCTGGCCCCTATCAGCAGCACCAGAAACACCGCCAGCAAAGCACCAAAAAAGGCAAACAAGGCGGTGAATAATTGCCAGTCCGGCAGCAGAATAGTCGCTATGGTCGCTCCTAAAGCTGCGCCTGAGACTATGCCAAATAAATAAGGGTCAGCCAGCGGGTTGCGGCTGGCGTTTTGCAGCAAAGCGCCACACAGGGCTAAACCACTACCTGCCAGCAAAGCGAGCAATAAACGCGGAAACCTCAGTTGCCACAGCACAGTGGATTGCATCTCATCTAAAGGCGCGACTCCGACTAAAGCGGCGACCGGCAACGGCACTGAACCTGTAGTTAACGCCAGCACACACACCAGCACGAACAGCAGGATGGCCAGTAACAACAGCAGCGGCACAGGCAAGGCCGCTAACCAGACTTTGCTCATCGAATGTCCTTATAACCAAAGCTGACCCGTGGACAATCACCAAAAGGGTTTTGGTCTATTAAACAGGGAATACGGAATACTTCTGTCAGCAGCTCTTGTGTCAGTACTTGCCCGGCCGTGCCGTCTGCGACCAGTTGGCCTTTGTGCAGCAGTAACAAACGGTCGCAATAACGTGACGCCAGATTTAAATCGTGAATACTGGCGATCACAGTGATCTTCAATGCTTTGGCAATACGCAGCACCTGATGCTGGTAATACAGATCCAGATGGTTGGTGGGTTCGTCCAGCAATAACAACAGGGGTTTTTGCATCACAGCCCGGGCCAATAACACCCGTTGTTGTTCACCACCGGATAAATGGGCAAAAGAATGGCGTTCTTTATCCGCCAGGCCAACCAGTTCCAGACTGTGCTTGAGTTGCTGCAGGTCTTGTTCTGTATTGGTTTGCCATAAGGCTTTATGCGGAATAAGCCCCATCAGCACCACATCAGCCACAGTTAAATCAAATAAAGGGCCGGATAACTGACTGACCAGTGCCACTTTGGCGGCCAGTTCAGATTGAGTGAAACTGGAGATGGGGCGGCCCTGCAATTTAATCTGGCCGGAGCTTGGCTGATACTCTTTTTGCAGCAGTCGTAATAAGCTGGTTTTCCCTGCGCCATTGGGGCCAAGCAAAGCGACAAACTGTCCTGGTTCAATAGCAAAATTCAGCCCGGTTAAGATCTGTTGCTGATTGATCTGCAGCTGCACCTGCAAAAATTCGACGACTGGGGTCTGGTCCACAAAAAGCTCCATAAAATAACGGGCAGGGACCAGGAAAAGCGGTAAAAACCGCAGAGTTCCGGCACAGTGTAAGCCCGCACTGTGTGCTGCAACAGCTTGCAGCGCCTGAGGTTTGTAAAGGCAGGACATCTGACTTGCCATACTCTGTTCAGAGTGGCTTACAGTTGCGGGTACAGTACAGGATTTACACCTGTTTCCCTTTTCAGTTCATTGCATTAGCTTAAGGCTTATGCAGAACACCTTTGACAAAACCAGCGCAGTGTAGCAGAGCAGCAAGCCGGACGTCAGCAGAAATGTCCGGCGGTCTGGAAGTCTTCTGCCTGGCTGAGCAGATTATTGTGCAACTACTGTTTTGGTCAGTTCTGTGCCGTCGGCTTGTTTGATGAGAAAACTGACAGACTCGCCCTTATTTCTTTTCATCAACTCTTGGGCGTCATCGGCAGGACAACCCGGAATATACCCTTCGCCCTTGAAGTTGCAGCTTTGTTGACTGCGCCATATCGCCCCAGTCACATAGTTTACTATGCTCCTGGGGGCTCATTGGCTTGTCGCCTCCCTGCATCTTCAAGTAACTTGGGTAGAACACAGTCGGCTATTTTCAAAATTTGATCACCGACCAATAGTCCGGCTTTTTCCGCTGCACCGCCGGCAACCAGTTTTTTTACTTTTACACTGGATAAAGTGGGGTTAAAAAAGCCGCCTTCAACTGCAATATCCAGAGACAAACCTATTTTGCCTTTTTCTGCCGCCAAAGTTGCTGTACTGCTGAATACACAGCAAAAAGCAGCAGACAACAGTATTTTCTTATTCATTCTGATGATTTCCTATCTTTAAATTAACCAATAAAACCAAGTGTTTACATAAATGACAATAAAACGAATACAGGCTGGAAACAAGCCACAGCTGAAGATATTTAACTATGGCGTCAGGCCACATCTGGTAAAGCAATGGGCGCCATGCAATAGTAGCTTTGTGTGATCTGCGCTATAGGTTCTTTGATGCGAAAAAGGTTATTGTCTGGATTAGCTGCTCTGGTGTTGTTTTACTCCGCTGTAACGCAGGCCTGCGTGCTGCGTATGGCGGCGGAAGTCGATTTTCCACCTCATCTGATCTTAAAAGAGCAGAACTGGCAAGGGCAAAGTGTCGAGCTTTTGCAGCTGTTGGCAAAGGAAGTTGGTTGCGAACTGCAGTTTATCAACAGTCCCTGGTTACGCTCTTTAGCTCAGATTAAATCCGGTGAGCTGGATTTAGTCAGCCACTTGTCCTACAGCGAAGCACGAAAAACTGACTTTGCCTTTATCGGCCCTCATCATATTGAATCCATCTGGCTGATAGGCGATCCGGCTAAGTTACCTAAAGTATCGGCTTTAAAAGACTTAGCCCATGAGGTCGATCTGGGCCGTATTGCCGAGCTGAATGGCGCTTATTACGGTGAAGAGTTTGCGCTCTTGAAACAAAATCCTTTTTTTGCCAGGCAACTGGTCAGTATCAGCAGTATTCAGGACAAGCTGGCTTTGCTGGAGGCGGGCAGGGTCAATGCGATTTTAGAAGATGAGTCGGTGCTGCAGTACTGGCAGACACATCAGTATAAAAATGCGAAAAAGTACCAGCCTTTAGTGCTGGTGTATCAAAGCCCTGTTTATTTTGGCTTTAGTAAAAAAACTTTATCCAGACCTATGCTGCTTAAACTACAGCAGGCCTGGCAGAAGCTGTATCAGCAAGGTGATATCAACAAGATTGTCAAAGGCTACCAGCACAACAGCGCTCCAGAGCTGGCTCCTGATATTAAGTTGTAATTCGGTAGCCCAAGCTTGCTACAGCACTAGCCAGCAGACAATAAAGCAGCATCGGCAGCAAGGTAAAACGCATAATTTGTCCTTCCTGTCCTGTCAGTTTTACCACTGAAGCTGCAGCCAGTAGTCCATGTGCTCAGATCCCTTCAAGCAGAATATCTCTGCCGTTAAAGTAGCTGATTTTTATGCTGACAAACCAGATCTAAAACAATAGAGATTTTATTAAATCTGTCGTTGGACATAAAAAAAGACCCCGCAGTAAGCGAGGTCTTTTTGTTATTCAGTCAAACACTTAGTGTTCTGATGATTTATCCGCCGCTGCTTTGTCCAGCAATTCCAATTCTTTGCTGATCGCCAGCGGTGAGCCGGTATTGCGGGCCAGCACCATATAAGCCACAGGTACCACATAAATAGTCAGTAAGGTCGCCACACCTACACCAGCGAAAATCACCATACCTATCACCATCCGGCTTTCAGAACCAGGGCCAGTGGTGATAATAAGCGGAATAGCACTGAACACTGTAGTGAAAGCTGTCATCACTATAGGGCGTAAGCGTAATGCTGAGGCGCGTTTAATCGCCTCTTCAAACTCCACACCAGCATCGCGCAACTGGTTGGCAAATTCGACTATTAAAATACCGTTTTTCGCCACCAGACCTATCAGCATCACCAAACCTATCTGGCTGTAAATATTCAGCGTCATGCCGGCTAAATACAAACCAGCCAAAGCACCGACCAGACCCAGTGGTACTGTCAGCATAATGACAAATGGATGGATAAAACTTTCAAACTGAGCGGCCAATACCAAAAAGGTGATGAGGAGTGCCAGCGCAAAAATCAGTACTGTTGATTCGCCACTTTCTTTAAACAGCAGCGACTCGCCTTTGTAGTCAATGCCTACTGTGCCTTCGATATTGTCTTTCACTGTTTTTTCTAAAAACTCCAGCGCTTCGCCTAAGCTGTAGCCCGGAGCCAGGTTGGCGGTAATAGTGATACTGCGCATTCTGTTGTAGCGGTTTAAACTGGAGGTGGTGGCTTCTTCTTTGAGCACCACTAAGTTATCCAAAGGAATAAGTTTTCCTGATTCTTTGGCCCGCACATAGACATTGCTGATGCTGCCGGGTTTGGCAAAATCTTTGTCTTCGCCTTCCAGTATCACATCGTATTCCTTACCACGGTCAAGGAAAGTGGTGACACGGCGGCCGCCCAACATAGCTTCCAATGCCTGACCTACAGCACCGACAGAGATACCTAAATCGGCGGCTCTTTCACTGTTAATTTCCACCAGCACCTGAGGCACTGTTTCTTTGTAGTCGTGGTCCAGCATCTGCAATTGCGGGTTTTCTGCCGCTTTGGCCAGCACTATATCGCGCCACTGCACCAGTTCCTGATAGGTATTACCCTGAATCACAAACTGCACAGGACGACCACCACCACGACCGCCGCCTAAGCCGCTGCGCATAAAGGTGAAGGCTTTGACATCAGGCAAGGCGTTCAGCTTGCCACTGACTTCCTGCATCAGCTCTGAGGTGCGTCTTTTGCCGTTATTCCAGTTTTCGGTGCCGACTATGGCCACACCACCTGAATTGCCCCAGCCAGGTACCCGGATCAGCAAGCGGTTAAACTCACCTTTTTCGTAGTAGGGCATCAGCAAATCTTCAATTAACCTCATATTGCGGCTGTTATTGGCGTAACTGGCACCTTCAGCGCCGCTCATATTGACAAAAAAGGTGCCTCTGTCTTCCTGTGGCGCCAGCTCAGACGGAATTAATTTCAGCAGCAGCACAGTGGCGACAAAACTCATCACCAGCACAGCCATAGTAGGCCAACGCCGTACTATCACCGCATTCAACTGGTTACTGTAGAGCGCTTCTAATTTGGCAAACCCTTTGTGCATAGCGGCACTAAAACGGGATTCACGTTTTTTATGAGTGAGTAACTTACTGGCCAGCATAGGGGACAGAGTTAAAGCGGTAATGGCCGAAAAGGCCACAGCAGCGGCGACGGCTAAAGCAAATTCAGTAAAGAGTTTACCCAGTTCTCCCTGCATAAAGACCAGTGGCACAAAAACCGCAATCAGCACCAGTGTGGTCGCCACCACCGCAAAACCTACTTCGCGGGCGCCCCGGTAGGAGGCAAGTAACGGATGTTCACCTTCTTCAATACGGCGATAGATATTTTCCAGTACCACTATGGAGTCATCCACCACCAGGCCAATCGCCAGCACCATAGCCAGTAGGGTGAGTAAGTTAATGGAAAAATCCAGCGCATAAAGCACAGTCACTGCAGCCACTAAGGCCACTGGTACTGTGATGGCTGGAATAAAAGTAGCGCGTAAATTACCAAGGAACAGGAAAATCACCAGCACCACCATACCCATGGCAATACCTAAAGTGTTGTACACCTCTTTAATGGATTCGGCGATAAAAAGCGACGAGTCATAACCCGGTTCAATAGTGGTGCCAGCGGGCAGGGCGGCTTTGATTTTTTCCATTTCAGCGCGGGCATTTTGGACTACGTCCAGCGTATTGGCTTTGGACTGTTTAATAATGCCGATACCTAACAGGTTTTTACCATCGCCGCGGAATTCGTTTTCTTCATCTTCTGAGCTCAGAATGACCTGAGCCACTTCGCCTAAACGCACCAGATAATTATCTTCCCCGCGTTTGATGGCTAAACGGCTAAAGTCCTGCTGAGTTTTGTAGGTGCGCACCACCCGGACTGTGAAATTCCGATCTTCGGATTTGATATTACCGGCCGGCAGCTCGACGTTTTCAGCGCGCAGCACAGTTTCAATGTCCTGTACTGTGACACCCCGGGCTGCCATCGCATCTTTGTCCAGCCACAAGCGCATCGCATAACGGCGCTCACCACCAATCTGAATACGGGCTACCCCATCCACCACAGAAAAACGCTCAACTATATAACGGTCGGCGTAATCGGATAATTCCAGGTTGGTCATGGTTTCGCTGTTCAGCACAAACCAGGCAATGGTATCGTCGTCGCCGTCGGCTTTAAACACCTCAGGCGGGTAAGCCTGATCCGGCAGGTTATCCAGAATACGGGACACCCGCTCACGTACATCGTTGGCTGCTGCGTCTATATCACGGCTGATATTAAATTCGATGGTGACGTTGGAACGGCCATCACGGCTATTGGAGTTAATGTTTTTGATGCCTTCAACACCAGAAATCATATCCTCAATAGGCTGAGTGATTTTAGTTTCAACAATTTCTGCTGACGCACCCGGATAGTCGGTGCTGATGGTGACTATAGGCGCATCAATATCAGGAAATTCCCGCAGCGGCAGCATAGTGAAACAGACAATACCAAAAATCAGTAAAATCAAATTCACTACAGTGGCAAAGACCGGTCGTTTGACCGAAACATCAGATAACCACATGCTTATTGCCCCGCTTTGACAACAGTAGGTGTCACCACAGCACCAGAACGGATTTTGGTGGTGCCTTCTATCACCACCTGATCACCGGCCTTTAAACCAGACACTATTTCCACCAGACCCGGCATACGTTGTCCCAGCTGAACTTCGGTTTGGGTCACGCTGTTATCCTGATTCACTACAAAGACATATTGTTTGTTTTGCAGTGGCACTATAGCCTTTTCAGACACCTGCAGCGCCTGCACTTCCGCCAGGGTTACACTGACATTCAGCAACATGCCGGGGCGTAATTTCATATCATCATTGCTGATTAAGGCGTGCACTTTCACCGAACGGGTGACAGGGTCTAAGCGGGTATCAATGGCTTTGATGTGGCCGGTAAAAATTGTACCTGGATAGGCCACATTACTGGCATGGACTGTCATACCAGGTTGTAACTGGGCCAGAAAATATTCTGCCACGCTGAATTCCAACCGGATTTTGCTTAAATCATCCAGTGTGGTCAGCACAGTACCCGCTGTTAAATAAGCCCCTTCACTGACCTGACGTAAACCTAACACCCCACTAAAAGGAGCGCAGATGGTCATTTCATTCAGACGGGCTTTAACTGCATCCAACTGAGCTTGTGTGGTATTGACTCTGGTTTGTTGCTCATCCAATAAAGACTGAGCTGTGGCCTGGGTTTTCGCCAGGTTTTTCACCCGTTCCAGTTGACGTTTTTGATCGACCAAAGAGGCAGACAGTTCGGCAACACGGGCGCGTTCTTCCACATCATTTAACTGAGCAATAAGTTGCCCTTTTTCAATAGTTTTACCTTCGTTAATATGCAGCTCTATTAAATAATCGCTGGCATTGCTGACTATTTGTACCGATTCATTGGCCAGAGCTGTCCCCAGACTTGTAACCTGACGCACTAAAGCTGAATGACTGACGATTTGAGTATTGACTAAGGTGGCTGCACCTGCTGCTTTTTGCTCTTGTTCAGGTGATTGATTTTGAAGGAAAAGGTAGGCGACGAATAAGGAAAGAGCAATTAAAAACACCCATATCAGATTCGAATTTTTTTGCGTCACGGTCACTCCAGTCTGGTACTCTTAGAATAATGGGCTTTATTGTAGGGAATATTCAGCAAAACAGCGTACGGGTTATCGCAATGACTCAGGTGTTGGTCGTATCGGGGTAGTGAATGTCGGAACAAAAGTGTGAGTTTTGTCAGAATGTACGTTTCTATATGGTTTGGGCTGTACTGATGGCCGTATTTTATTTCTGGTATATAGACTGATGGAAAAACTGCAATACAGAGCAGCCACCGCCAAAGGCGGTGTCAAAACTCTGCTTTTCAGCAGTGGGGCTTTGTTCATCTGGCTGGTGCTACTGCTGCTCACACCGGATCTGTTGCATAGCTCAGCCTGGGTCTTGTTGCTGATTTGTTGTTTGCTTGGCCTTTTCGCAGGCTATGCCAAGTTAACAGAACCTTTGTATGTTATTGAACTGGACCAGCAAGGCTTTTGTTATGTGCACCACAAAGGGCGCTGGTGTATTCCCTGGCAGGGTTTTGCTTTTATTGCCGTACCTGAACTGGCTGGTAAAGAGTTGGCTTATATTGGTGTAAAACTGAAAAACTACGATGATTTTCTCAATCAACTACAACCACGTTTAGCTGTTCACCTGATGGTCGAACAACGCCATCTGCTCATCGCTGCGCTTGGCAGTAACTGTCCCACCGGAACTTGCCCCACGGAGCTGATGGTGGAAGTCGGGGAATACAGAGGTTCAACACGCACTTACAAAGGTGCTATTGCAATGTTTGCCCGACGCATGCAATTATTGCGGCAATTAACCGGTTTTGATCTGTTTATTCCGATGAGTGCTATAGGTTCAGAACCTGCTGAGTTTTGCCGCAAAGTGAATCAAATCCGGTTACAATGTTTAGACAATACAGTCACCTAGACACTTGACGTGCGTCTGTATCATAATGACGCTGCAAAACAAAATTAAAAACGGTATTTCAGTTATGAATAATTACGAAAAAGCATTTTTAGTCAGTGGGCGTAACACTTTGATCCACAAGCAAAAAAAAGTGGATCTGGTGATTGTAAATGACACCGGTGATCCAGTGATTGTGGCCACTCGTCATGGCGTAAAGATATTCACTGAAGAAGTGCCGTCAAGCAAAGCAGAAGCTAAAGCCCGTTATCTGGAGTTAGTGGACATCGCCAGCTCTGAAGTATTTAGTGAAAACAAAACTTTGTTATTTGTTCAGGCTCTGAATAACAAAGAATACAAAGTAGATTACAGCAAAGTAGGCACTGATTTATTTATCCGTATTCATCAGGAAAACTATATTTAGTATGGTATAGGGTACACACTACTGATCACGGGCGAAACAACAGCTTTGCCTTGTGAATTTGTCCTCGTGACGGCTTGTAATTTAAGTGGTAATTGCTTGTGACAGTAAATGCGTTAGCTTGTCAGTTTAGCCTCAAAGACGATACAGTCTTTATTCACATGCCTGTCACTCAGACAAACCTGACGGCTGAGTTGCTGAAAGAACAATTACAACAGGCCGGTTACGGCCGCTGCCTGCTGCTTCAGGACCAAATCAAAAATCTGCTGCTGGAATATCAGCAAGTCCAACAAAAAATTAAACAGCAGCTGCAGGCCGAAGGCTATGTGCTGAAATACAAAGTGGCAGAGCGGATCCACGCCCAGCTCAAAGTAGAAGTCAGCAGCGATGCCATGCATGCCAGTGCGGAAATTACTGCGGCTTACGGTGGCAATCCTATTTCCGCCAATGAAGCGGTGAAAGCAGGGCAGGAAGCTGGCATTGTGTTTGGTTTCCAGAAAGAACAAATTCTTCAATTGGTCGCTCAGGCCAGCCGTGCTGAACCCGGCAGTAAAATTAAAGCAGAAATAGCTTTAGGTAAAATGCCGGTGCCAGGTCAGAACTCGGTGTTTGAATCCTTAATCCGGGATATGTCAAACCGCAGCAAACAGCCTGTAGCCCGCTCTGACGGCAAGGTAGATTTGCGCGATTTTGGTGCTATAGCCTCAGTCAAAACAGGTGAAATCCTGATGCGTCGCCATCCTCCTACTAAAGGTAAAGAGGGCATGACGGTGACAGGAACCCGTTTGTCTGCTCTGGACGGCCAGCAATTGCCTTGGGGCACTGCGGAAGGTTCAGCTGTGTCAGCGGACAATCCCGACCTGCTGGTCGCTTGTCGCGATGGTATGCCACGTCTGATGGACGCTTGCGTGGCGGTAGACGAAGTTTTTGTCATTAATAAAGTGGATGCTGGCACTGGCCATATCATTTTTAAAGGCGCTGTAGTGATCAACGGTGATGTCGCAGAGGCCATGAAGGTGATTGCCGGCGGCAATGTGGTGATCAAAGGGCTGTTTGAAGGCGATCTGATTGAATCCGGTGGTGATATCACTATAGGGGGGGCCATTATAGGCCATCAGGTGAGTGAAGTAGGGGAAGGTACTGAACTCAGTACTCATGTTCGGGCTAAAGGCCACGTGCAATGCACTCTGGCTCAGTATGCCAGCATCAAATGTGAAGGCCGTTTGACGGTTTCAAAACAATTGCTGCATTGTCAGATTGAAGCGGATTCAGTGTTAGCTGGCACAGAGGAAAAAGCCAACGGTAAGATTGTTGGTGGGCGTTTCTACCTCGGCAATGGCTTACGTTGTGGCAATCTGGGAGCGCCTTCCGGCAGTTTGCTGCAAATCATACTGAACAAACAGATGGACCCTCTGATTGAAAAACAAAATGTGTTACGCACCAGTCTGGTTGGCTTAAAAGCCGAAATGGAACTGGTAAAACTGCATGTAGACCAGCTCAAACAGATGGAAAAATCTCCGGCAGTGCAGGAACAAATGAGCGCTATGCTGGAGGAGTTCGAAGAACACCGTAGTCTGGCCTCAGCTTTTATTGCGGATATCAAGCAGTTGGAAGAACAAAGGCGGCAATTGCTGCTGTCTGTTTGTGTGGAAGCGACACAGCAACTTTTTGCCGGAGTTGAAACCAGTTTCGGCAACGAAATATTAAGAACCAAAAAAGAATACGGTGCGTCCCGTATCAGGTTATCTGAACAAGGTGTAGTGGTCGAACCCTTGTAACAGGCTCAATGTGCTGCTCTGCCTGTGTCATTTTCCCCGCGTAAAACTGGCCTGTCTTTTGCTTTGTTTTTCTGAGTTCTTTCTGACGTCAACGAATAGTTGTCAGTGATTGTTGTTGGCAATCTGAAGGCAGCATGAGGTGGAATAAAACCATGATCCGAACACAAAATTGCCTTATTTTGCTTTTGCTGAGCGCGTGCCTTTGGGGTTGTGGTGGCGGAGGCGGAGAGTCTGGATCCGGAGCTGTAGCCTCAAGTGTCAACGCTGGTGTCGATCAAAGTGTAAACGAAGGTGACAGCTTTACCCTGACGGCTTTGGGCGATCCAACTGGTGGTACTTTTGCCTGGCGTCAGTTGTCAGGCACTGCAATCAGCGGCATACCGGCCAGCACAGCGACAGTGAATTTAAAAGCCCCCTTAGTTAAAGCCGAAACTATTCTGGTGTTTCAGGTCACCTATACCACACCAGCAGGGCAAAACCTGACCGATGAAGTACAAGTACGGATCCTGGCGAAAAATCAGGCACCTGTGGCTGTATTGCAAATTACCCAACCCGCTATATTACCCGTTGCTCAGGGGCTGAGCGTGACCGTCAGTGCTGCCTCTTCCTATGATTTAGATGCTGATGGCAGTATTGCTACTTATCAGTGGACTCAGAAGTCCGGTCCTGCTGTTACTTTAAGTGGAGCCAATACTGCAGCAGTCAGTTTTGTGGCACCTTTAGTGGCCAGTCAGACTGACGTGGAGTTAGCTTTGGCCATTACGGATGATGAAGGTGCGACAGGGCAAGGCAGCATAAAAGTGCCGATCCGTGCCAGTACACAGCAAATTATTGCCGACGCAGGGGCTGATCAACAGGTACGGGAGTTTGCCGAAGTCCTGCTGGATGGCAGCGGAACCCGCACTGTATCAGGCAGCTACAGCTGTCGCTGGAGTCAGCTGAAAGGGCAGGCTTTGGTGCTGGTTAATCCGCTGTCCTGCCAGGCCTCTTTTATCGCCCCTGATATTTCCGGCACCAGTCAGCTGGAGTTGCAACTGACTGTGACCGACAGCAACAACCAGACAGCCACTGATACTATGCTGGTGACTGTCAGTAACGCAGTGCTGGGGGATTTACCTGATACGGGGGTCGTCAACTGTTATGACAATTCAGGTGTGATCCCATGTGGCGATGACAGTTACCCGCGTCAGGATGGGGACGGTGGCCGTGATAGTGTGGTGCAGTATTTACGCAAAATAGGCAAAGGAGAAAAAGCCTTTGATTTTACCAAGCTGGATCAGTTTGGTGACGAGCTACCAGACACAGCCAATGATTTTGCCTGTATCCGCGATAATGTCACAGGCCTGATTTGGGAGTTAAAAGAGCCTGTGATAGCCGCCCCTCCGGCCAGTACCTTAAGGGCGGCAAACAACAGGTATAGTTTTGTTAACTCTAATGCCGGCAATGGCGACGAAGCCGGTGTGCCGGCTGCGGCTTTAACTACCTGTCCAAGCACTGAAAACTGTGGCCTGGAAGTTTATGTTGAAGAAGTGAATGAAACCGCCTACTGCGGTGGTGCCAACTGGCGTTTACCTACTATTGAAGAGCTGATGTCTATTGCTGACTTTGGTCGGGTAGGGCAAAACCATCTGCTGGACCCGGCATTTTTCCGCTTTGAACCTGACTATTCAGTGCAAAACAATCTGTTTTACTGGACAAGCCAAAGCAGTGCCGAAGGTGGTGGTGGCATTTCTGCCTGGGTCTTTGATATCCGTAACGGCAATGACAACACTTTGCCAAAACAACAAACTCAGTTAGGTTATGTGCGTTTGGTGCGCTCGCCATAAGGGAATTTTATGTCAAAGTATCTGCTGTTTTTAGCTATGGTGGTCTCCTCTGTTCAGGCAGCGCAGGTCTGTTACAGCGATATCACTGTGACTAAACCTCTGGCTAATTTCCAGCTGAATGCGGACGGAACAGTGCTGGATAAAACCACTAAACTGATGTGGTCGCGTTGTCTGGTTGGGCAAAGCTGGGACAGTTCCAGCAACAGTTGTACCGGAACAGCGCAACAACTGGACTGGTCGGAAGCGCTGCTCGAGTCTAAACGTAGCACTTTGGCCGGTTACAGTACCTGGCGTTTACCAAATGCCAAAGAAGTGCTGACGCTGGTCGAACGCAGTTGTGTTGACCCTGCGATCAATCTGACGGCTTTCCCGGCCAGTAACAGCGAAAATCTCTGGACTGGCACTACAGTAGTGAATCAGCCCGAGCGGGGCTGGGCTATTGCTATGTACAGCGGTAAAAACAATTCCAAAGAAAAAATAGTACGTTTGTATGTGCGTTTAGTGCGTTTTAGCGATGAATAGCAGAGATGCATGGGGCCATAGCTCAGGTTTTTTTCGATGAAAGACCAAGGCTGTGCGTTACATCCTGATGATCCGGATCGCTTTTTCACCTAAGCTAAGAGCACTAGCCCTGGGCTTTGTCCCTGACAGAGAGTTGATATTTTGCGCCTTGTTTTGATCCTGTTATTGATGTTTTGCAGCTGGCCTGGTTTTTCCACTGAATGCAATATGGCCTTTCGCCATGGCATTTTGATTTCCCCTGAGCAAATTCGTATTCAGAACACCAACCGCACCGTTTTTCAGATCAATCAGGACAAAGATTTGTTTATCCGGGGTGAATGGATCACCTTAAACCCGGCGGAGCAGGAGCTGGTCCGGCAATACGCTCAGGGCCTGCGTAAGTTTGTGCCCGAACTGGTCAGTATTGCGGTGGACAGTGTGGAGCTTGGACTGACGGCTATTGAAAATATGCTGGTGGGTATTGGCAGCAGTGCGCAGCAGCAGGAATGGCAGGCTTTGATCCGCGAAACCACTTATCAGTTGACCTCACGTTTTGTCCGCAGCGGCGAGCATTTTTATCTGGCTCCTCAAAGTTTGAATGAGCTGGATGCCTTTTTACATGGTGAGCTGAAAACCCAATTAAAAGATCTGGCCAAATATACTGTGGGAGCTGTCTGGGACGCCTTGCGTGATGCTTTACGCCAAAGCGAAGACGATTTCGAGCGCACAGAAAGTCAAAACTGGCAGCCTGCAGATGAATTACTGGCGAAAATTAATACAGGACTGGATTTAAAAGCCGACGAGCTGGAACAAAAATCTGTGTTATTTTGCCAGCGTCTGACTGAGCTTGATCAAATAGAAACCCAGCTGCAGCAAAGGGTGCCACAACTTTTGGCCTACGATGTGGTCACTATGAAATAGCAGCGGCGCTGAACTGATTTAGCCATTCAGTT
>CBIMJC010000055.1:0-16430 GCA_966244125.1 uncultured Rheinheimera sp. | reverse complement strand
CGACCTGGCAAAGCTTTACCTATAGATTGATAGGTTTTGCGGCCCATAATCACCGGCTTACCTAAAGTCACTTTTTTAAAATGCTTCAGATCGGCCGGCAAATGCCAGGGCATCTGGTTGTCTTTGCCGATGACTCTGTTATTGGCCATAGCCGCTATCATTGCTATCCGCATTTTTACCTCAACGCCGGTAAATGACTTCTACGTCGTAATCGTCTTCGTCGAAATCATCATCATCGTCCAGGTCATCCTCAACAGACAACACATCAGCGTGATAATCATCCCATTTGAAGTTCACAGCGTCTTCAATCTGTTCCTTAGGTGTTTCAACTGGCAGTAACTCTATATAGTTAAGAATATCAGCAGCTAAACGTTCGGTATTAGTGCGACTCGCTGCCGCAATTTTATGAACCTCACCTTGCCAGTTAATGGCTTTGGTCACACGGTCGATAATTTCTTCCAGTTCATCTTCCAGCACTAAATCCAGTTTATTAAAAACGAGCCAACGTGGTTTATTGGCTAACTTCTCACTGTATTTATCCAACTCTTTTAAAATAGTCACAGCGTTTTCAGCCGGATCAGAACCATCAGCAGGCAGCACATCCACCACGTGCAATAATAAACGACAACGTTCTAAATGTTTTAAGAACTGAATACCCAGACCAGCACCTTCTGCAGCGCCTTCAATCAGACCAGGAATATCTGCTATAACAAAAGAACGATGGCTTTCTACCCGAACCACGCCCAGGTTAGGAACCAAAGTTGTAAAAGGATAATCAGCTACTTTTGGCTTGGCAGAAGACACAGCGCGGATTAATGTCGATTTACCAGCATTTGGCAAGCCTAATAAGCCCACGTCAGCTAATAACAACAATTCTAAGCGGATATTACGCACTTCACCTGGCGTACCATTGGTTTTCTTACGTGGCGCTCTATTGGTGCTGCTGGTAAAACGGGCGTTACCCAAACCATGCCAGCCACCTTTGGCAATCATCAGCTTCTGACCATTTTTGGTCAAATCGCCAATGACTTCAGCTGTGTCTATATCTACAGCACGTGTACCTACTGGTACACGTAAAATCATGTCATCACCACGTTTGCCGGTACAGTTGGTACTCATACCATTCTGACCGCGCTCTGCCTGGTGATATTTTTCGAACTGATAGTCCACCAAAGTGTTCAGGTTGGTGTCAGCCATTAAATAAACATCACCACCATCACCACCGTCGCCACCATTTGGGCCACCTTTGGCGACAAATTTTTCGCGACGGAAACTGACAATACCGTTGCCGCCATCGCCGGCTTCAACCCGAATTTCCGCTTCATCTACGAATTTCATCTGGACTATCCTGATCTAAAAAAACTATGGGCTCATTATACTATCAATTCAGCCCGCGCATGAATGCATAGCATGGACTGGACGAATTGAAAGCAACAAAACTGACCTTCTATAGATTGAAGTATCAGCCTTTGATCGATTCTTAATAAAAAAGCCCCGCACTAGGCGGGGCTTTTCGAAGCAATGCGTCGTTATTCGCTAACGATGCTTACGAACTTGCGATTATTTTCGCCTTTCGTTTCGAATTGCACTTTACCGTCAGTTAAGGCGAATAATGTGTGGTCTTTACCAATACCAACATTACTACCAGCGTGGAATTTAGTACCACGTTGACGAACGATGATGTTACCAGCTAATACTGACTCACCACCAAAACGTTTCACACCTAAGCGTTTCGCTTCTGAATCGCGACCGTTACGAGTGCTACCTACACCTTTTTTACTTGCCATGAGTAGTTACTCCTTCGATTACGCGCTGATGCCGGTAATTTTCACTTCAGTAAACCACTGGCGGTGACCAGCTTGTTTACGGTAGTGTTTACGACGACGGAACTTGACGATTTTAACTTTATCGCCACGGCCATGGTTGACCACTTCCGCTGTTACTTTACTGCCTTCAACTAAAGGAGTACCGATCTTGATGTCTTCGCCGTTAGCGATCATCAGAGCTGAAAATTCAATAGTTGCGCCGGTTTCTAAGTCTAGTTTTTCTAGACGAAGGGTTTGCCCTTCCGTTACACGGTGCTGTTTACCACCACTTTGGAAAACCGCGTACATAGTTAACTCCGTACAAAGCACGCCGACTTTTAAGGGCGTGTTAATTATAATCACAGGGCGCGAATTGTACGCAATTTCCCCTACCCCCGCAAGCACAATTATTAAAAAGATCAATGAGGCATAAAAAGGATCGGGTTTTACTTTAGCTGATCAGCTGCAATGGTGTAGAATCAGCCTCATTCTATACCTAAGCAGTTGTTTTACCAGATGACGCTCGAAGAGATCCGCCTGCTCAGTCTTGAAGACATGACGGCCGTGAACCAGCATATATTCTCTCAGCTTAGTTCTGAGGTAGCGCTGATTAATCAGCTTGGCATCTATATAGTCAATAGTGGCGGCAAACGCTTGCGACCGCTTTTAGCTGTATTGGCTGCGCGTGCACTGGGTTATCAGGGCCAACAACACATTACGCTCGCCACTATAGTGGAATTCATTCACACCGCAACTTTGTTACACGATGATGTTGTCGATGAATCTATGCTGCGCCGTGGTAAAGAAACAGCCAATGCGGTGTTTGGTAACCAGGCCAGCGTATTAGTTGGTGACTTCCTTTATACCAGAGCTTTTCAACTGATGGTGTCACTGGATAAAATGCAAATCATGCAAATCCTGGCCGACGCCACTAATATCATTGCTGAAGGCGAAGTCTTGCAGTTGATGAACGTCAACGACCCGGAAACGTCCGAACAGAACTATATGCAGGTGATTTACTGCAAAACTGCCAAATTATTTGAAGCCGCCACCCAACTTGCCGCCATTTTGGCAGAACAGCCTGAAACAATAGTGAATGCGATGAAACTCTACGGCATGCATCTGGGTACTGCTTTCCAACTCATTGACGATGTGCTGGATTATCAGGCTGATGCGGATGAGCTGGGTAAAAACATCGGTGATGATTTAGCTGAAGGTAAACCTACTCTGCCACTGATTTACGCCTTGCGTCATACCAGCGGTGACGATCAGCAACTGCTGAAAGATGCGATTGAACATGCCAACGGTATGCAGCATCTGGAGCGTATCATGGCGATTTTGGAACAAACCAAAGCCTTTGATTACACTCGTGCTATGGCCGAGCAGGAAGCAGAAAAGGCCCGTCAGGCTATAGCCTTCTTACCAGAATCTGGCTACAAAGATGCTTTATTGACGTTGGCCGATATCGCAGTGCAACGAAATCATTAAAACAGCTTCATCTTTAAAACAAAAAGCCAGCTTACGCTGGCTTTTTTATTGCGCGAACAATCTTAGTTTGCGTTAGCAACAAACTCTTCGCCTAAAGTGATGTCAGCTTTTAAAGTGCCTAACATGTCGTTCATGGCTTTTTGCTCGTAAGCACTTAATGCACCAATAGGCAACAGCGCTTCAACACCGTTTTTGCCTAATACTATTGGCTGAGCGAAGAAACGGGCATGCTCACCCTGACCTTCCACATAAGCGTATTCAGTGACTTTTTCGCCTTGTAAGCCTTTGACTAAAGACACACAGAAACGTGCAGCAGCCTGGCCCATAGACAGAGTTGCAGATCCGCCACCGGCTTTAGCTTCCACTACTTCAGTACCAGCATTCTGGATGCGGTAAGTTAATGAAGACACTTCTTCATCTGTAAACGTAACGTCTTTTACCTGAGACAGCAGAGGCAGAATAGTAGTACCACTATGACCGCCGATCACTGGAACAATAACTTCGGCCGGATTTTTACCTTTTAATTCAGCCACAAAAGTCTCAGCACGGATCACATCCAGTGTAGTCACACCGAATAAACGCTTAGGATCGTATGTGCCAGCCTTTTTGAATACTTCAGCGGCGATAGCGACAGTAGTATTTACTGGGTTAGTGATCACACCTACTAAAGCTTTAGGGCAGTTCACAACTATGGCTTCAGCCAGAGTTTTCACTACACCAGCGTTGATGTTAAATAAGTCAGAACGATCCATACCAGGCTTACGTGGCATACCAGCTGGGATCATCACAATATCAGCACCAATCAGCGCTTTATCCAGGTCTTCTTTACCAAAACCTGTAATTTTAACCGCTGTAGGGATATGACTTAAATCAACAGCTACACCTGGTGTGACCGGGGCTAAATCGTACAGAGCTAAATCAGTACCAGCTGGTAAGTTTAACTTTAATAATAAAGACAGCGCCTGACCTATACCACCAGCAGCACCTAATACGGCAACTTTCATGCTATTCTCCCAATTTACGGTTCAAAAGAAACGCGCCAACAATACTGAAATGTGGCACAAAATACAAATCACTTACGCCTAAAGTCTAAGCATTTTATCCGATTTTGGTGTAATTTACTTGCTGAACCACAGTATTAGTCCAAGTTCGGTCAAGACGACCGAAAAAACAAAAAGTTTAAATAAAAATGATGACTAAACAATCGAAACAAGAAGCTTTGATCCAAGCCTTTAAGTCCTTATTAAAAGAAGAACGTTTTGGTTCCCAAAGCGATATTGTCGATGCACTGAAAGCTGAAGGCTTTGACAACATCAGTCAGTCTAAAGTGTCGCGCATGTTGAGCAAATACGGTGCAGTGCGCACCCGTAATGCGAAGCAAGAGATGGTGTATTGTTTGCCACCTGAACTGGGTGTCCCCACCACCAAAAGTCCATTACGCCAGTTAGTACTGGATATCGAACATAACGATGTGATGATTATTATCCGGACCAGTCCTGGTGCCGCTCAGCTGATTGCCCGTTTGCTGGATTCTGTCGGTAAAGCCGAAGGCGTACTGGGAACTATAGCGGGGGACGACACTATTTTTATTGCCCCCACCAGCGTGAAAAACATCAACTTTACTTTAAACAAAGTCACCGAGTTATTTGAAAAGGTCTGAGCCAGCCTGTTGTTCCAGAAAAGTAATAGAGGGGGCGAAAAATGCAGCCCCCGCTTCAATTTGGCAATAATCCAGCAATAAATCTGCGTCTTCGCTGTTTTGACCCAACCGCTCAGTCAGCCATAACGGCACATCTGTCGAGTTAGCTGAAAAACCAACAGAAATCATGCCTTGAGAGCGGATGTCAGCGACAGGCATATTTTGCCACAGGATTTGCTTGCGGCCCTGTTCATTTTCCAGCGCTGTTTTATCAGCATGAGAATTTGCCAGACGCTGAGCAGAAGGCACCAGTTGACCATCCAGCTTGTTCCGCCCCATCACAGCTTCTTGTTCTGGCATTGTCAGTTGCTGCCAACGAGTCAAATCATATTGATAGCGAAGCATATAGACATAACTACCTGCACTCATGGGGCTTTTGAGTTCATTACTGATCAAAGCGCAGGACCGTCTTTGTTTACCTTTCGGGTTATCCGGACTGTCATGGAATCCTGTCAGATTGCGGCCATCCAGATAACGAAAAGCATGGAATTGCTCGTACATATCCACATGTTGTTGCAATAAATGATAAATCTGCTGTGTAGCAATATGAATGACGTCAAAGCGGTCAGCCCGAATTTGAACCAATAAATCTGGGGAGACCACAGGTAAATTAGCAAGGTGCTCTGTAAAATCAGGCCAGGGGTCAGGTTGTTGCTCAGGATACAAATGCAGCCAATAGTTTTGCCCAATTGCAACAACAACATTGAGCATAGCCTCAGAAAACTGATCCGATAAGCGTTCAGCAAGCATAGGGATTTTAGCTAACTGCAGACGTAAATAATGTTCATGGCCGTCTAAAGCATTCAGCAAAAGAACACAACAATGCAAATTCGCTTCGGCACAGATGCCAGATTGTTCCCGGGCCATAACTATCTCATCAGATTCAAGGGTGGGCGATCATATCAATTTGACTGAACTTGGTCAGTAGTTTTCATATCGGCTGACTGAAGACAGGCAATTGTCCTGTATCTTTGTGAGATATATCTCACAAATCAGTAAGCCAATGCAGCATTTGCTGCAAGCAACACTTCAATAACAATAGCATAAGCCAATGATTTAAATGGGAATATAAGAGAATTAATGCAGATTACAATAATATTTCACCACAAGTATTTAACAAACAAGGTCCTTTTCCAGTGATAAATGTACGATAATTACTTCGTCGCTGGATGTGACGGTTAAACAGGATGTTTAGCAGGACAAGCTACAAGAGGTAGCAGCAGGAAGCAAGGATACCAAAGGATTGTGCAGGGTAGCACAAGGATGAACAGGACAGGCTCCGGAGCGAGTAAACATCTTCAGGATGAAGATAAAATGGATTGGGACTCTGCAGGAGGCAGAAGGTACTTTCAGGATGAAAGTTAAATGGAGAGGGATGCTGCAAGAATGCAGTTGGAATGTTCAGGATGAGCACAGGGAAGATCCATCAGGGATAGTGGTTGGAAGGACGCCACCAAGTTTTAGGGGCCGCGAAGTTCGCGGCCCGTCTTGTTTTCAGAACCCCATTTTTATATCTGCGTCATTCCAGTCAGCAATATCACCATCGCACCAAATTAGAGCACTCTTTGCGCCATATTCAAACAATTTAGAGTTTTCGCACTAACAATAATGTTGTTTTTTTCGACAGGGCTCTTTTCCTGTTTGAAAACAGCTGTTAGATTACAGGCGTTCTTTGCAAAATGATTTGGCGACTGCACTAAAACAGCGCACAGGTCCGTGGCTAAGACCACAAGAAAAAACCCCGGAAGCTTAGGCCGCCGGGGTTGTCTGATAAAGACAAAGGACAAGGATAGACGAATTTGGTGGTACGGGTTCAGTTGCCAAGACCAACTGCTACTTGCGTAGCTGCTGGCTTGGCAACCAGCTCCTGAGAAGCCCCACCGGCTCTTCCCAGGCTGCCTACTTTACTGTTGATACAAACTCAGGATAGGCTTCAACACCACACTCTGAACGATCAACACCTTCATATTCTTCCTGCTCTGTGACACGGATACCCATAGTCATTTTCAAAGCAAACCACACTATAGAGCTGGCAACAAAAACCCAGACGAAAATAGTAGCGGCACCAGCCAGTTGACCCACCAAAGTGGCCGACTCTTTGGTCAGAGGAACAATCAATAATCCAAATAAACCTACAGTACCGTGCACAGAAATCGCACCTACAGGGTCATCAATTTTTAACTTGTCTAAGGCCAGGATAGAACCCACCACTAACACGCCGGCAATAGCGCCGAAAATAGAAGCTTCTAAAGGTGTTGGTGTAGAAGGTTCTGCGGTAATAGCCACCAGGCCAGCTAAAGCACCGTTTAACGCCATGGTTAAATCAGCCTTTTTAAACAACAGCATAGACAAGCCTATTGCGGCAATAGTTCCTGCAGCAGCGGCAGCATTGGTATTTAAGAACACCACAGCCACAGCATTAGCGTTGGCAATATCACCTAACTTCAGCACTGAACCACCGTTAAAGCCAAACCAGCCCAACCACAGTATTAAAGTACCTAAAGCTGCCAGTGGCATATTGGAACCAGGGAAAGCATGGGCTTTACCATCTTTACCATATTTGCCTTTACGTGCTCCTAACAGCAATACACCAGCCAAAGCAGCAGCTGCACCAGCTAAATGCACTATGCCTGAACCTGCGAAATCAGAGAAGCCTAAGTCACCCAAGCTGTATAAACCAAATACTGGCTGGCCACCCCAGGTCCATGAACCTTCCATTGGGTAAATCACCCCAGTCATTACCACAGCAAAGGTCAGGAAAGCCCATAACTTCATCCGTTCAGCTACAGCACCAGAGACGATAGACATAGCAGTGGCAACAAACACAACCTGGAAGAAGAAGTCTGAAGACTTAGAGTAAATAGCTTTGCCTTCAAAACCATTTTCGCGTTCAGCAAAGCTGGTTAAGGTCTGAGCCACATCAACTTCGCCAATACCTGTTAAGAAATAGCCACCACCATACATCAACTGGTAACCACAAATCAGATACATCACACAAGCCACTGAATACAACACCACGTTTTTGGTCAGAATTTCAGTCGTATTTTTCGCACGTACCAGACCAGCTTCCAGCATTGAAAAGCCAGCCGCCATCCACATCACTAAAGCGCCACACACCAAAAAGTAAAAGGTGTCCATCGCAAACTGTAAATGATAAATTTGTTCCTGCATGATTTACCCCTTAGATGGCTTCTGAGTCCATTTCACCAGTGCGGATCCGCACAACTTGTTCCAGATCATAAACGAAGATTTTGCCGTCACCGATGCGGCCTGTGTGTGCGGCTTTTTGGATCACTTCCAATAAACGTTCGACGTTTTCATCCAATACCGCGATCTCTAATTTTACTTTTGGTAAAAAATCGACCTGATATTCCGCTCCCCGATAGAGTTCTGTATGACCTTTCTGACGACCGAAGCCTTTGACTTCCGTCACAGTAAGACCTTCAATACCGATGTCCGCTATGGCTTCACGGACATCGTCAAGCTTAAATGGCTTGATGATGGCACATACGAGTTTCATGGTTATTATCCTTATGGTGTCTTGTTGCATTTGCCAATAAGACAAGAAAACCTTGTGCCAAGATTTATAATCTTTATTTTTCAATGGTTTATAAAATAATTTTTAAACTGCTCAAAAAAAATGCACCAACAAGGTGCATTTATTCACTGCCAGAGTGCAGCTAAGGAATTAAATCTCTCAATCAGGCGGGTAAAAATTGCTGCCATTGCTGAATTAAATGCAACAGATCTTCCAAACCACATTCAGCATAAAGCTGGCTTTGATCCAGCTCCAGATCCTGCTCGGGGTCAAACTCCATTTGCTTGCTGTTCTCCTGCAACAAGGAAAAGTGACAAATCACTACTTCAGAAGACTGCACCGTCAGACGATATTCTTTGCCATCCCACTGATACTGGTTCTGAGCCTTCAGCTGTTGTAGTTGTTCCAGCAGCCTTTGATAAGCACTTGCGCGCTGCTCAAACTCATCCAATAAAAAACACTGCAAAGCCAGCTGCTCAGAACTTAATTTCAGGCTGTAGCGCCTGGTATCTGTGTTGTAGATAAAATCGAATTCCATGCCATGGTTCCTGAAAAGCAAAAGACCCGCTAAGTGCGGGCCTTTTAGCTAAAAACACTATTGCCAGTAAATTATACAGCTTGCTGAATAATTACATTGGCCGCTTTGCTGGTGTACTGACTCATCTGATGGAAATTCAGGTAACGGTAGGTATCCGCAGCCGTGGTTTCAATCTGCTTCGCGTACTCCAGGTACTCTGGCACTGTAGGCAGACGACCGATAATAGATGCAACAGCAGCTAATTCAGCGGATGCCAGATAAACGTTCGCGCCCTGACCTAAACGGTTCGGGAAGTTACGGGTAGAGGTTGATACCACAGTGGTATTGTCGCCTACACGAGCCTGGTTACCCATACATAATGAACAACCCGGGATCTCAATACGGGCGCCAACACGGCCATAAATACCGTAATAGCCTTCTTCAGTCAGCTGATCTTTATCCATCTTAGTGGGTGGAGCAATCCACAGACGGGTTGGGATCTGGCCTTTGAATTTGTCTAACAGTTTACCGGCTGCACGGAAGTGACCGATGTTAGTCATACAGGAACCGATAAAGACTTCGTCGATTTTGTCGCCTTCAACTTGTGACAATAAGCGTGCATCATCCGGGTCGTTTGGTGCACACAGAATTGGCTCTTTAATATCAGCTAAGTCGATTTCGATGATGGCTGCATATTCAGCGTCAGCATCAGCACGTTCCAGTTTTGGATCCGCTAACCAGGCTTGCATCGCCTGAATACGACGTTCAATAGTACGAACATCGCCGTAACCTTCGCTCAGCATCCACTTGAGCATTACGATGTTGGATTCTAAGTATTCAGCCACTGAAGCTTCAGACAAAGTGATAGTACAACCAGCAGCTGAACGCTCAGCAGAAGCGTCAGACAATTCAAAAGCCTGTTCAGCCGTTAAATGTTCCAGACCTTCAATCTCTAACACACGGCCTGAGAAAATGTTGACCTTACCTTTCTTCTCAACAGTCAATAAGCCTTGCTTGATAGCGTAGTAAGGGATCGCATGCACTAAATCACGTAAGGTGATACCAGGCTGCATTTCACCTTTAAAACGCACCAGCACAGACTCAGGCATATCCAGTGGCATCACACCAGTAGCAGCCGCAAAAGCAACTAAACCAGAACCAGCAGGGAAAGAGATACCAATAGGGAAACGGGTGTGAGAGTCACCACCTGTACCTACAGTGTCTGGTAACAACATACGGTTTAACCAGCTGTGGATTACACCGTCACCTGGACGCAAAGAAATACCACCACGGTTCATGATGAAATCTGGCAGCGTGTGGTGGGTGTTCACGTCAACCGGCTTAGGATAAGCCGCGGTGTGACAGAATGACTGCATCACTAAATCTGCTGAGAAACCTAAACAGGCTAAGTCTTTTAACTCATCACGGGTCATAGGGCCTGTAGTGTCCTGCGAACCTACAGTGGTCATTTTTGGTTCACAGTATTGGCCCGGGCGAATACCTTTAACGCCACAGGCTTTACCAACCAGCTTCTGCGCTAAAGTGAAACCTTTGTTGGTGACTTCAGTCACAGCAGGACGTTCAAAGACTGTAGAGTGGGCTAAACCTAAAGCTTCACGGGCTTTGTCTGTTAAACCACGACCTATGATCAATGGAATACGGCCACCGGCACGCACTTCATCGAGCAGCACGTTAGAGCGCAGTTCAAAGGTAGAAACTACCTCATCAGTGCCGTGGCGTTTCACTACGCCCTGATATGGGAAAATGTCGATCACATCACCCATGTTCATGTTCGACACATCTAATTCAATAGGTAATGAACCTGAGTCTTCCATGGTGTTGAAGAAAATAGGCGCAATTTTGCTGCCTAAACATACACCACCAGTGCGTTTGTTTGGCACAAATGGAATGTCGTCGCCCATAAACCACAGCACAGAGTTAGTGGCTGATTTACGGCTGGAACCTGTACCTACAACGTCACCTACATAAGCCAGTGGGAAACCTTTGGCGATTAAGGCTTCGATTTGCTTCACCGGGCCTTTTGAACCTGGAACATCAGGCTCGATACCATCGCGGCTGTTTTTCAGCATAGCCAGAGCATGCAGAGGAATGTCAGGGCGTGACCAGGCATCCGGAGCTGGTGATAAATCGTCAGTATTGGTCTCGCCTGTGACTTTAAATACAGTCACAGTGATTTTTTCAGGGATAGCAGGCTTGCTGGTGAACCACTCGGCATCAGCCCAGCTTTGTAACACGGTTTTGGCGTTTGCATTGCCGGCGTCGGCTTTTTCTTTCACATCATGGAAAGAATCAAACATCAATAATGTGTGAGATAAACCTTTAGCAGCAAGGCCACCTAATTTTGGATGATCCAGTAAGTCGATCATTGGCTGGATATTGTAGCCACCAAACATAGTGCCTAATAATTCAGTCGCACGTTCTGGCGTCACTAAAGGGCTTGCCACTTCGCCTTTGGCGACAGCAGTTAAGAAACCGGCTTTGACATAAGCGGCTTCATCCACACCTGGTGGAATACGGTTTTCTAACAAATCAACTAAGAATTCAGCTTCACCTGCTGGTGGATTTTTTAATAAGTCAGTTAATGACGCCACTTGTTGCGCATTCAGTGGCAACGGAGGAATGCCTTGAGCCGCACGTTCGGCTACATGTTCACGGTATTGTTGAAGCACAGTAATGTCCTCTGGTTAGGTCGCCACAGAGTACTGCAGCGATAGACAGGAATCTCGAACAGGCTGGATTATAAGAAAAAACCGCCTGAATTGACACCTGAGTATAAGCAAGCAAGCTTATAGTCGCTATAACTTTCGTGAATACCCCACCTAGTTGAGAATCATTCTCAAAAATAATGTTTCCCCTACCAAAAGCTGTCAGACCTCAGTTTTAAGATAACCCGAGCACTAAATGATATATTGACATACCATTTATATCAAATTAACTTATGTCCCAAAAGGCTGTTGAGCTTTATCGACAGCTGACAAAAGGTGATACGGATCACCCTGTCATTCATAAGGAAAAGGTGGCTGAACTGGATCTGGCCACTCAGGCATCTCTGTCCCTGCTCAACCTTAACTGCAGGAAGGGATTACTTTCAGAAGATGCCGCTTGCAAGGACGTAATACGGCCATGTTGATCCTGGCCACCAGATAATCAGCAGTAGAACTGGCTGAGACAGCGCGTCATTGCGCTGCCTTGTTGTGCCTAAGGTGGCAGGTCGCTATGGCTTTTAATCACAACAACAGCAACAAGGAAATACAATGAAATTTACTCCATCTCTGCGCCAGATCCTGGCATCCTTTGCTCTGCTCAGCGCGGCTCTTTGCAGCAGCTCTGCGCTGGCTTATACAGATTACAACCTGACAAATGGCGGAGTGCGGGTGCATCTGCCTGCGAGCAGCAGCGCAAGCTGTGATGTAGTGGTTTTGGCTGTAGGTACAGCAATGTCCACGTCCAGTTACGACAGCCTGTCTGGCGCCATAAGCAGTTACGGTTATGCCACAGTGATCATTGATCACAATGTTGGCGGCCTGACCAAAACCGATGCCGCAGACTATGCAGCACTGGTAGCTGAGGTAAAAGCTGCACTGCCGCAATGGGCTGCAGCCAAGTGCGCAGCAATCAACCACTATGTATTGGGTGGACATTCTGCTGGTGGCCAGGCGGCTCACTATGCGGTTGCTGCCGACCCTACTCTGGCCGATGCATTATTCAGTATCGATCCCTACAACATCAGCGGTGCGGCCAACATCAATCTGCCTTACATGGTATGGGGTTTTAATGTCACCACCTGTTTTGTCACCAAAGCCGATGCGGCTCAGGCTGCCTACCAAAAAAGCACAGGGAAACGGGCTTTTTATCGGGTAGAGGCTGCGTATTCCTGGGGACCCTGTGGCTATTCACCCAAGTACTTTCACTGCAGTTTCTGTGACGGTCACTGCCCTGCCTGTACCAACTGTCAGTTGACCCCAGCCAGCTTTTTCGTTGATGTAGCAGCCAGTGTAAATGCCTTTATCCAGTCTGCGTTTTATACCCCCTGGTCAAAGGCAGCTCTGAATATTAACACCACAACACCGCTGACTTTGTTTGTTGATTCAGACAGCTTATAAGGCAAGACAAGGGGACTGCGCAACCAGATATTCAAAGTAGTCAACCCTGTGCTGAACTCAGATTTACACTGAACTTCAGCATAAGAATAGGGCCGCATTGCGGCCCTATCATCAAGCTATTCAGACTTAGTCTGTTTATTACCAAATCTTCACGCGGTTTTCCGGCGCTATGTACAGCTTATCACCCTCTTTCACATCAAAAGCTGTGTAGAAGACTGGCAGGCTGGAGACAATACCGTTAACGCGGTAATGTGGTGGAGAGTGTGGATCAGTAGCCAGTTGCTCTTTCATCACTTCATCACGGTATTTAGAACGCCATACCTGAGCCCAGCTTAATAACACACGCTGATCACCGGTAAAACCATCCATCACTGGGGCTTCTTTGCCTTCCAGTGAAATATGGTAGGCCTTCAGAGCTACAGTTAACCCACCTAAATCGCCGATGTTTTCACCTAAGGTCAAATCGCCATTGACGAAATGACCCGGAACAGGCTCATATTTACTGTACTGAGCGCTTAGGGCTTTACCTAAAGCTTTAAACTTGGTTTCGTCCTGCTCTGTCCACCAGTTGCGTAAATTGCCTTCCCCATCATATTTAGCGCCCTGGTCGTCAAACCCATGACCAATTTCGTGACCAATCACAGCACCAATGCCACCATAGTTCACTGCATCTTCAGCCGCCATATTAAAGAACGGAGGCTGTAAAATAGCAGCCGGGAACACAATTTCGTTATTCGCCGGGTTGTAGTAGGCATTGACTGTTTGTGGCGTCATAAACCATTCGTCTTTGTCTATTGGTTTACCTAATTTCGCCAGCATCTGATCGTAACTCCAGTGTGTTGAGCGCACAAAGTTACCTACTAAATCGTCGGCTTTAATCTCTAAGCTGGAGTAATCTTTCCACTTATTCGGGTATCCGATTTTTGGCGTAAAAGTACCTAATTTCACCAGCGCAGCTTTTTTGGTGTCTTCTGACATCCATTCCAGATCTTTAATCGACTGCTCATAGGCTTTGATTAAATTCGCTACCAGCTTTTCCATATGAGCTTTGGCTTCTGGTTTGAAGTGACGCTCTACATAGAGTTTGCCTGTTAACTCACCTAACACAGCATCACTGGCATCCACAGCTTTTTTCCAGCGTGGTTTTTGCTCTTTCACACCACGTAAAGTGGTTGAATAAAACTGGAACTGACGATCTTCAAAAGCTTTGTTCAGCTTGTCGGCATAAGCATTGACCGTATGGAAAGTCAGGTAATCCTGCCAGCTTTGCAGATCAGTCGCAGCCACAATTTTGCCCAGTGCTTCAAAGTAGCTTGGCTGACCAATAATGATTTCATTCACATTGTTCAGTTTGGAGCCAGCAGCAAAGTCGCTCCAGCTTAACTCACCCAGAGTTTTGGCTAAATCAGCAGTCGATACTTTGTTATAGGTTTTATCCGCATCTCGGTTTTGTACACGGGTCCACTGGTTTTTCGCCAGTTCAGTTTCCAGTGCGTACACACGTTTAGCCGCAGCGGCAGGGTCTGCATGCTTAGCTAAAGTAAATAAATCCAGCAGGTAAGTCTGATATTCAGACTGAATTTTTTTCGAGGCTTCGTCATCTTTGGTGTAGTAATCACGGTCTGGTAAACCTAAACCACTCTGATCGGCATACACCGCATATTCAGTGGACTTTTTCGCATCGTTGTTCACATACCAGCCGAATGGGATAGTCACCCCATCACGCTGCAAAGAAGCAAAAGTGCTGGCCAATTGCTTTTTATCTTTTAAGCCCTGGATCAGTTCCAGCTGAGGTTGTAAGGCGGTTAAACCCAACTCTTCCAGTTTGGCTTCATTCATATAACTGTTGTAAAAGCTGCCTAACTTATGGCCATCTGAACCAGGCGCTAAATCAGTGCGGCTGGCGACTTCATCAATTATGGCTTTAACGGCCAACTGCGAGTTATCCGCTAAAACATGGAAAGAGCCATAAGAAGATTTTTCCGCCGGAATTTCTGTTTTATTGAGCCAGCCACCATTGACTGCTAAAAAGAAGTCATCCTGAAAACGTACTGCTGAGTCAAAGTTCTCTTTATCTATGCCAGAAACTAAAGCGGCTACAGCTGCTGTAGTTTGTTGTTCTGCTGCTGGTTTTGCTGTTTCAGTGGTGGTGCTTTCAGGCGCTTTGCCACAGGCCGCCAAACCAAGCGCAATAGCAACGCTCAGCGCCGTTAAGGTAATTTTTTTCATCCGAAGGGTTCCTGCCAAAATGGGTTGAATAACTGCACCATACTACTCTTGGCTGCGTTTTTTTTGTTAATGGAAGTTGTAACAAAATATAAAAAAACCGGCGATGCGAAGCAGTTGCCGGTTTTTCAATAGAGCTCTTATACAGAGTTCAGCTTATTTTTTCTTCGCTTTTGGATTTGGCAGGTCAGTTATAGAACCTTCGTAAATCTCAGCCGCTAAACCAATAGACTCGTTTAAGGTTGGGTGAGCATGGATAGTCAGAGCTATGTCTTCAGCGTCTGCACCCATTTCTACTGCTAAGCAGATTTCACCCAGCATTTCGCCAGCGTTAATACCGACAATAGCGCCACCTAAAATACGGTGGGTTTCTTTGTCGAAAATTAACTTAGTGAAACCTTCAGTGCGGGCTGAAGCGATAGCACGGCCAGAAGCGGCCCAGGGGAAAGTAGCGGTTTCAACAGCTACGCCTTTTTCTTTGGCTTCTTTTTCAGTGATACCTACCCATGCCATTTCCGGATCTGTGTAAGCCACAGATGGAATGCAACGTGGGTCGAAGAAATGCTTCAGACCAGAAATAACTTCAGCAGCCACATGGCCTTCATGTACAGCTTTATGCGCTAACATTGGCTGACCAATCACATCACCAATAGCATAGATATGAGGTACGTTAGTACGCAGCTGTTTATCCACATTGATAAAACCACGCTCATCAACGTTGACACCAGCTTTTGCTGCATCTAACAGCGCGCCATTTGGACGACGGCCAACAGCCACTAAAATTTTGTCGTAACGTACTGGTGAGGCTGGTGCGTTTTTGCCTTCGAAAGTCACATACAAGCCATCAGCTTTGGCTTCAACCGCAGTCACTTTAGTTGACAGCATAATATTGAAGTTGTCTTTGTTGTATTTGGTGTATACCTTCACCAGATCCGCATCAGACGCAGGAACCAGTTGGTCAGCAAATTCAACCACAGAGACTTTAGAACCTAAAGCACGGTACACAGTACCCATCTCTAAACCAATGATACCG
>CBIMJC010000054.1:0-16597 GCA_966244125.1 uncultured Rheinheimera sp. | reverse complement strand
CCAATGGTGCGGCCGGTATTATTCCGGCAGTGCTGATGTATTACGACAAATACATTCAGCCTGTCACACCGGATATCTATTGCCGTTACCTGTTAACCGCAGCCGCTATTGGTATTTTGTATAAAAAGAATGCGTCGATTTCTGGTGCTGAAGTGGGCTGTCAGGGCGAAGTGGGTGTCGCCTGTTCTATGGCAGCAGGTGCTTTAACTGAAATTCTGGGTGGTTCTGTTGATCATGTCGAAAACGCCGCAGAAATTGGTATGGAGCATAACTTAGGTTTAACTTGTGATCCGGTCGGCGGTTTGGTGCAGGTACCATGCATTGAACGTAATGCCATGGGTTCCATTAAAGCCATCAACGCTTCACGTTTGGCTTTGCGCGGCACAGGCGAACACAAGGTTACTTTGGATAAAGTGATTAAAACCATGTGGGACACAGGCCGCGATATGCAGAGCAAATACAAAGAAACGTCGCGTGGTGGGTTGGCGGTAAATATCATCGAATGCTAAATCCCCTGCGTTCTTGATGCCGCAGCTTTGTTGGCTACGTGCCCTCGCCCCAGTCACATAGTACGCTATGTTCCTGGGGTCTCGTTCACTTGCCGCCTTGCTGCACCACCAATGACTTTGGGGATGATGAGTCCATAAAAAAACCGCCTGATGGCGGTTTTTTACTTCAGTCACCTCACTTCTGCAGTGGTAACTCGTCAATTGGATAACTGCTCTGTTCAGGCTTTTCACTGCGGAACAAAACCAAAAAGTCATCCAAAATCACATACAAAGCAGGGATCAAAAGCAAAGTGATCACTGTGGCAAATAAAATACCGTAGGCCAGTGACACCGCCATTGGCACTACAATTTGTGCCTGTAAACTTTTTTCCAGCACTATGGGCGCCAAACCTAAGAAGGTGGTTAACGAGGTCAGCATAATAGGCCGGAAACGTCTGGTGCCAGCGCCAACCACGGCTTCTTTTAATGGTATGCCATTGCGGCGTGATTCGTTGACGTAGTCCACCATCACCAATGAATCATTTACCACAACCCCTGCCAGCGCAATTAAGCCAAACAAGGACATAATGCTGACACTCAAACCCAGCAACATATGGCCTAAAATGGCTCCAATTAAACCAAAAGGGATCACTGACATAATAATCAGCGGCTGAGTGTAAGATTTCAGCGGTATAGCCAACAAGGCATAAATCACAAATAACGCCAGCAGGAAACCCAGAGCTAAGTCAGTCATCGCATCCGCTTCTTCCAGACTGGCGCCTTCCAGCGCTGTTTCAATACCGTATTTTTGCGCAAGCTGCGGCAGTACTTTTTCCTGCAACTCCTTGGTGATCTTCATAGGCTCAGCCACCGCCTTATCCACTGAAGCACTGATAGTGACTGAACGTTCACCGTCTACCCTGTTAATGGCTGAATAACTGGGTTGCGCTTTGTATTCTGCCACCTGAGAAAATGGCACCTCAGCACCAGTTGCAGTGCGGATTTTCATATTCTCCAGATTGCCCACAGAGCGGCGTTCTTCTTTTGGATAACGCACCATGACTTTGACTTCTTCGCCATCACGCTGAATACGCTGTGCTTCAGCTCCATAAAAACCCTGGCGTACTTGTGTGGCTAAATCCGATAAAGTGATACCCAAAGCTTCGGCCTGAGGTTTGATTTTCAGCACTATTTCATCGTTACCGCCGCTGATACTGTCTTCAATATCATAAACGCCCTGATAAGCGGTCATTGCCGCTTTCAGCTCTTCGGTGGCTAACCTTAACTGATCCAGCTCTTTACTTTTAAGCTGGAAGGAAATATCCCCCCCGCCACCACCACTGGTGGAGGAGAAAATCTGCAGTGTTTTTATGCCAGCAATTTCCGGAATTTGTTCACGCCATAAACGCACAAATTCGTTGGCATCAAGATCACGGCCTTCACTTTTCTCCAGCTCAATCACCAGCTCACCACGAGTGTCCGATTCAGTAAAAGTTAAGCGGTGTTTCACCAGACCTTCTTCACCTCTGGCGATAATCTGCTGATTGGTTTTCACCAAAGCCGCTTCCAGTTGCTGCATGGCCTGCACTGTCGCCTGACCGGAGGAACCTTCCATCATGGTTAAATTGGCATTAATGAAATCACTTGGAATATTAGGGAAAAACACCCAACGTACATGACCACCGGCCATTAAGCCTATCATCAGTACCATCATGGCGAAAAAACTGGTGGCCGTGATATAGCGGTATTCAATGCACCATTCAATAGCTCTTTTGTAACGGCCAAAAACAAAGCTATCGGTAGCACCTGAAACTTTGACACGGACAAATTTCAAGCCATTGCTGCAGGCCCTGCCCAATCCATAAAACACACCTTTACGCTGCGGATCCCAGGGTTTACTGTCCATCGCTATTAAATGTGCAGGCAGAATAAACTTAGACTCGACCATTGAGAACATCAGGCAGAGGATCACCACCCAGGCGATAGATTCCCAGATAGGCCCCTGAGGGCCGCCTACCATCAGCATAGGAATAAAAGCGGCAATAGTGGTGAGCACACCAAAAGTGGCAGGCATAGCAACCCGCTGAGCGCCCCGGATCACGGTTTCAGCCGATTTGCCGTACTTCTCAATTTCGGTGTAGGCACTCTCCCCTATGATAATGGCGTCATCCACCAAAATGCCCAGTACCAGAATAAAACCAAACAAGCTGATCATATTGATCGATACATCAAACATCGACAAAGGCATCAGGGCTATGGTGCCAAGGAAACAAACCGGAATACCCACCATGACCCAAAAAGCGACCCGAAACTCCAGAAACAAGGTCAGACTGACAAGCACCAGCAAAGCGCCCATCAGCATATTATCCGTCATCAGATCCAGACGGCCTTGCAGGTAATAACTGGAATCGCCCCAATAATCGATGTTCATACTGTCAGGCAATTCAGCCTTTTTCTTCACAACGTAGTCTTTGACAACAGCCGCAATTTTTAAGGTGTTATCTTCGCCGACAGCGTCGACTTTAATGGAGACAGAAGGTTTACCATTAAAAGTTGAGTACGACTCCATTTCAACAAAGCCGTCTTTAATTTTGGCAATATCGCCTACCAATAAACGGGTACCGTCCGCCCTGTTAATCAGTACTATGTCGGCGAAATCCTGTTGCCGATAAGCCTGGCCTTTCGCACGCAACAAAATGTTGCCGTTATCTGCCTTAATAGAGCCACCGGGTAAATCAACAGAGCTGCCACGCACTGCGTTTACTATCTGGTCAAAAGTTAAACCATATTCCCGCAGCTTGTGCTCAGACACTTCGATGGACACTTCATAGTCTAAAGCACCAACGACCTCAACTTTACTGACGCCAGGCAGCTTTTTCAGCTCGTCCCGCACATCTTTGGCAAACTCCTTTAAGCCACGCGGATCTGTATCGCCATAAACAGATAACCAAAGTACGTTACTCTGAAACTTAGTGTGATAAATCACCGGGCGTTCTGTTTGTGCGGGGAAAGACGAAATGGAATCCACCTGCATCTTTATTTCGTTCATCACTTCCTGAATGTCGTACCCAGATTTAATTTCCACATTAACTGTGGCGACACCTTCAACCGCATTTGAACGGATCTTCTTGATACCATTCAGACTACGCAGTGATTCCTCAATTTTATCAACGACCCCCTCTTCCACTTCCTGAGGCGCAGCACCTAAATAAGGCACCCTGATAGTCACCTGCTCCAGTTGGATCTCAGGGAAAGTTTGTTTTTTGATGGTAAAGATGCCGGCAATACCAGCCAGTAATAAAATCACCATCAATAAATTAGAGGCCACGCTGTTGCGGGCAAACCAGGCCAACCAGCCTTTATGTGTTTGATCCAGAGGCTGCATCAGCGTTTTTCTCCATTTTCAGTCGCAGCTATGGCGGTTTTTTCCTTTTCTGTATCATCCAGAACAGGATCAACCGAAGTCCGCAGTGCCATACCTTCCAGCGGATTAGCAATAGCTGTTAATACCAGTTGTTCACCAGTGTCTAAACCTGAACTGATATAAGCGTACTCTTCGTCCATACGCTGCACTGTCACAGAGCGGATATGGAGCTTGTTATCTTTACTGATCGTCAGCACTTTTTGATCCGGTTTTAACAAATGACGTTCTATCAACACCAGATTGTCGCCGTTTTTACCATCAATCCGGGCTTTGACAAAACGGCCGAATCGTAACGGAGCCTGCCCTTGTGCTTTTAATCCATAAGGGTCTTTCACTTCAGCCACTGCATAAATCACCCGGTTTTCTTCATCCAGCATGCCTTCGGTACGCACCAGTCTGGCATTCCAGCTCAACTGTTGCCCTGCAACCTCTGCTGATAACAAAACCTCGGGTTGCTGCTGCTCAGATGGCGTTAAGCCGGGCATATTTAAATAGCCGACATCATTGTCCGACAAAGGCAATCGAACTTCAGCCAGATCAGTGCCATAGATAGTACCTAAGTTAAAACCACGGCTAATGAATTGACCCAGGTTGGCATTTTTCAGTTTCACTATGCCATCGTAAGGAGCACGGATTTCTGTGCGGATCAGGTTTCGGCGGGCGTTTTCCAGTTCAGCTTCTGCAGAGCGGACATTGGCCAGTTCCTGTGCCAGCTGCGGACGACGTAGACCCAGTTCTGGTGCTTTACCTGCACTGAATTCACTCCATTCTTTGGCTGCTACTTTGCCCCGGGCTTTTTCTTCTTCTAATAAAGCCTGAGCCCGCGCCAGATTCGCTTCAGCTAGTTTGACTGCGGTTTGATAATCGTATTGCTCCACCTGGATCAATAAGTCTCCGGCGCGGAAAAATCCACCTTCAACAAAGTTGTCTGCAACTTTAACAATGACGCCGTTCACTTCGGAGGTCAGGCTGGTGATCACTTTGGGCTGCACCGCGCCCTGGGACCAGACCTGATAGGTCAGGTTTTGCCGGCTAACGGGTTTGACTTCAACAAATAAATCTTTACGTGTTTCTTTTTTCTGCTCTGGTGGTTTTTTTCCTGCCACCAACGCTGCTGCTACAATCACTGCGCCCAGTACAATTAATACAGGAACTCCTGCTTTCACCCACTTGCCTGCCATTTTTAGTCCTTTAGTCACAATTCTGTCTGAGATTATCTTACCCTTGTGTACGCTGGAACTGTACATGCAGATGTTAAGGTTTTTGTTTCAGGCCAAAACTCTGTATGGGTTATTTTTTCTGCTCTGTAGCCTTTATCTGTGTCCAGACCAGAACTCAAAGGCATTGCAGCAGAACCAGACTATTTCTGTCCGGGTTGTCCTGGCCGTCCAATGTGAAGTTCCGACATATTTAGTTACAACTTAAGAAAGCCTGCTGCCGATAAATAGCTAATTAATCTATGTAAATTCCAGAAAGTTATTTTGGGGACTGCAGCAGCTTGGTTATGGTGAAGAAGACCAAGGTCTGGTTGTTTTTTAGACACATCAATGTCATCACTATGCAATACACTGTAGTTTTATACCCAAAGTAATTCAGGAAGGATGCGGCTATGAGTATCAGTAAACAGTATTTAAAAACCAAACCAGTATGCAAAGTCACTTTTACTTTTGCAGGTCATCAGTATCCACAAGCTCAAAGTGTGGCTTTGGCGGGCGACTTTAATAACTGGGATCCACAAGCCGTTTTGATGAAAAAAACCAAAACGGGTGACTTTACCGCCAGCTTAAATCTGGATAAAGAAAAGCAGTATCAGTTCAGATATGTAGTAGATGGCCAAACCTGGCTGAATGATGATGAGGCCGACGCTTATGTGCCGACTCAGGTCAGCTATGAGCAAAACTCGGTCGTTCAGTTGTAAAAAACTATTGGGGTCAGAGTAAAATTAAGCCCAAAGGTTTAATTTTACTCTGACCCAATTTTTCAGCGTTTTTCCAGTACCAGACAACCTACTGAATAGCCCGCTCCAAAAGAGCATAAAATGGCTTTCTCGCCGGATTGAATGCCTTCTTTATTTTTATGAAAGGCAATGATTGAACCGGCAGAGGCTGTGTTAGCGTAAGTATCCAGCACCAGTGGCGCTTCTTCCGGCAGAGGATCACGACCTAGAATTTTCTTCGCCGCAAACAGATTCATATTGATATTGGCCTGATGCAACCACAAGCGTTTTAAATCATCAGGAGCGACCTCTAAACGTTGCATCTCATCTAAAATCACGTCCGCCACTATAGGCAGCAATTCTTTAAACACTTTACGGCCTTGTTGTTTAAAAAATGGTGCGTCCGGATCTGTCTGCGGATGACAATGTTCGGTATAACCGACATCACAACGGATATTGTTAGAAAATTCAGTTTTTAAGCTCATACCCAAAATGCGATAGGCATTGTCGGCAGTGACTGTGTCTTCGGCTTCAATGATGGTGGCAGTACACACGTCACCAAAAATAAAGTGACTGTCACGACTGGTGTAATTCACTTGCGGCGAAGCAAACTCCGGGTTAACCACCAGCACCACTTTGGCCATACCACCACGAATGGCATTCACCGCATTGCTGATAGCGAAAGTGGCAGAAGAGCAAGCCACATTCATATCAAAGGCATAACCTTTGGCACCTAACGCCTGTTGCAGTTCAATAGATAAAGCCGGATAAGGCCGCTGCATATTGGAGGCCGCACAAATAATCAGATCTATATCTGCTGCGGTTTTACCCGCTTGCGCCATAGCTTCCTGAGCAGCCACTATCGCCATCTCGACCATTTCAGGATGCTCGTCTTCACCACGTTTTGGAAAAACAGGCATCATCACAGCCGGGTCTAAAATGCCTTCTTTGTGCAACACATGGCGGGATTTAATGCCTGAGGCTTTTTCAATAAATTCGCAGCTGGAATACTCCAGAGCGGCTAACTCACCCGCTGCAATTTCAGCCGCGTATTGTTCATTAAACAAATCGACATACTGATTAAAACTGGCGACCAATTCTTCGTTGCTCACAGTTTCGGTGGGTGTAAACAGGCCTGAGCCACTGATCAGCACATTTTTCATTCAGAATACCCTTGTCATAAGTGCAACTTCTTTTAATGAGTTGCTGAATTGGTGGCTATTCTAGCCTAATTTCGTGGAAATCAGCCAGAGTCTTAGGAAGAAGATAAGCCTGGGAGCAGGCTCTGCCGCCTCTGCAACAGAGCCCGACTTCAGGCCTAACGGGTAAAAATCACTACAGTGCTGGCCACTTTATCCTGAATCGCCTGGCGGTTTGGATCCCAGAGGATTTGCGCAAACCCTATCAGGCCTGTCGCAAAACCCGCACCATAGCCCCCTTGACGGCTAAAAGACGCCCACAAGCTCAAGGGCTTATTATCCAGTTGCACCACACGGATACCGGTCAGCAGCTTGCCAATGGTCTGGCCATTGTTCCAACTGATGTACAGCGTGAAATAGGCCATAGCCCAGCCGTAGCCTAAACCAAAATCGGCCAGTATGCCTTTGACCCATTTGATCAGGCTGTAATCTGAATTTTTCAGTTTATCCAGCAGGGAATAGGATGCTTCTTTGGCTGGCTCTGTGACGGATTCTGTTACAGGCGGTGCAACCACTTGCGGCTGTGCAACATACTTATCCAGCAAAGCGCGTTTTTCAGTGCCTTTCAGCCGAGTGATATCCAGCACCTCATCCAGCAAATCCCGCTGCTGCTCTGCCGTCACTCCGGACTCCTGCAATTCAAGCGCCAGTTGTTTTATTTTGTCTTCAACACATAAATCGTCACAGTCTTGTGTCGATAACTCCAAAGATACTTTCGCCAGCTCAGCGCCGGCATGTGGGGTTAACCTGATATCAGAGACAGCGGCTCTTTCCTGCTCCTGCACCAGTTGAGGTGCCCAGTTTAAGGTCCCAAGCATTGCCAGGGTTGCCAGTACCATCAGCAACAAATGATTTTTCTTTTGTGCTTTGTATCTGTTCCAGCACAAATACAACATAGCCGGAAATACAAAGATCAGACTCGCAGATGCCAGACCACTGATAATGACGCCATCTATGCCCATAGCTAAACCACGACGTACAGGTTTTGCCAAAGGCTGGCCTATCAGTTCGTCCGCTACTGCAAAAGCATGGGGGGTAACAATTTGCCGTACTTCTTTTGTGGTCAGCTGATGCCCTGTTTCGTCGACAAAAGTGTTTGGCGCTACTTCTTTAATTTCATGGAGTTCCGGCTGTTGCTGCATCACAAATCCTTGCTAAATGCCTGATGAATAAACCACTTTAATCAGTTCATCCGGCCTTTTCAATGCCGCTTTGATAAATGCCGGATAGCGCCGCTTAAACCATCCAGTGTCATAGCAAACATCTGGTTTTGCATCAGCTTTTGCAGTATGGCGATGGAGTGATAATGACTCCACCAGGCTTGAGGCTGTGGATTCAGCCAGACTGCATAAGGAAAATGCGTCAGCAGACGTTTCAGCCAGACTTCACCCGACTCGGGGTTAAAGTGCTCGACGCTGCCACCCGGATAGGTAATTTCATAAGGGCCCATAGTGGCATCGCCGACAAAAATCACTTTGTAGTCACTATGGTAGGTTTGTAACAGCTGAGTAATGGGCACCGCATCTGCATGACGCCTTTGGTGAGTACGCCACACCTGTTCATAGACGCAGTTATGAAAATAAAAAAACTCCAGATGCTTAAATTCGGTGCGGGCGGCGGCAAACAGCTGCTCGCATTCATGAATGTAATCATCCATAGAGCCACCTATATCAAAAAACATCAGCACTTTTACTGCATTATGACGCTCGCTCTGGAACTGCAAATCCAGCCAGCCAGCTTGCTGAGCTGTGGCTTTTATGGTGCTGTTTAAATCCAGCTCCGTGGCTTGCCCTGTGCGGGCAAAACGCCTTAGTTGTCGCAGCGCCAGCTGCATAGCTCTGTGATTCAGTTCAGCGTTTTGATCAAAGTCTTTAAAATCACGCTTATCCCAGACTTTCACCGCACGGCGCTGACCACTGCCCTGTTGCCCTACTCTGATGCCTTCGGGATGATAACCATAAGCGCCAAAAGGCGAAGAGCCGCCAGTGCCTATCCATTTATTGCCGCCTGCGTGTTTTTCCTGCTGTTCTTTTAACCGTTGTTTAAATTGCTCCAGCAGCTGCTCCAGCCCGCCTAAAGAAGCCAATTTGGCTTTATCTTCGTCACTTAGCTGGCGGATCAAGCCGGGCAGCAACCAGTGATCCGGTATAAGTGCCGCCAGATCCAGACTCTCTATGCCGTCAAAATATTCTGCAAAAGCCCGGTCAAATTTATCGTACTGGCTTTCATCTTTGACCAGACACAAACGGGAGAGCAGATAAAAGTCATCCAGGCTTGCAAAAATCAGCTGATGTTGCAGCGCCTTCAGTAAATCCAGCAGCTCCGTAATACTGGATTTCAGGCCGTATTTGCGCAAAGTTAAAAAAAACGAAACCAGCATATCAGCGACCAGCGCGACGGGCCATAAAAGCCAGTTTTTCCAGCAAGGCCACATCCTGCTCGTTTTTCAGTAAGGCTCCATACAATGGCATTAAGCCGCCCTGATGGTGTTTATCCTGCAAAACTGCCGGTGAGATTTGTTCAGCCACTAACAGCTTTAACCAGTCCAACAGCTCTGAGGTGGATGGCTTTTTCTTCAGCGCATCCACTGCCCTTAAATCAAAAAACAGCTCCAGTGCTGCGGTCAGTAAATCGGCCTGCAGAGTGGGAAAATGCGCCAGAACTATCTGAGTTAAGGTGTCTTTGTCCGGAAAACGTATGTAGTGGAAAAAACAGCGGCGTAAAAATGCATCAGGCAATTCCTTTTCGTTATTCGAGGTGATCACGACTATAGGCCGTTGTTTTGCGCTGATGCGTTCGCCCGTCTCATAGACATCAAAAGACATACGGTCCAGTTCGTGCAATAAATCGTTTGGGAACTCGATGTCGGCTTTGTCAATTTCATCAATAAGCAACACCGGCCTTTGTTCTGCAGTAAAAGCAGTCCAGAGTTTGCCCGGTTTAATGTAGTTGCTGATGTTAGCCACCCGCTCGCTGCCGAGCTGTCCATCGCGCAGCCGCGATACCGCATCGTATTCGTACAGGCCCTGCTGAGCTTTACTGGTGGATTTAATTTGCCAGTTAATTAATTCAGTGCCTAAACTTGCAGCCAGCTCTTCGGCTAAACGGGTTTTGCCTGTGCCGGGTTCCCCTTTGATCAATAAAGGTTTTTCCAGGGTAACTGCAGCGTTAACCGCCAGCGCCAGCTCTGGCGATAAAATATAATGTTCTGTGCTTTGAAAAATCATGCTGTACGGCTTTGTCGTTTTAAGTTGGGAATATCATATATCAAATCTTTTCTTTCGTTTTAACAAGGCGCTAGTATTCTTATAACCATTCATCAGACCCTGAAGGTTTTTTATTATGTCAAAGATCTACGAAGACAACTCACTCTCTATAGGTAACACCCCTCTGGTGCGTTTAAAGCGCGTCACTTCCGGAGCCAATGTATTCGCTAAAATTGAATCCCGTAACCCAAGTTTTTCAGTGAAATGTCGTTTAGGTGCGGCTTTGATATGGGATGCCGAGAAAAAAGGTTTGTTAGGCCCTGGTAAAGAAATTATCGAACCCACCTCAGGTAACACTGGTATTGCATTAGCTTTTGTCGCTGCCAGCCGTGGTTATGCCTTAACTCTGACCATGCCGGCGACTATGAGTTTAGAACGCCGTAAATTGCTCAAAGCTCTGGGTGCCAACCTGGTTTTGACCGAAGGGCCTAAAGGTATGAAAGGCGCTATCGAAAAAGCCAAAGAAATTCTGGCGTCTAATCCGGATAAATATGTGTTTTTACAACAGTTTGAAAACCCGGCTAACCCACAAATTCACTTTGACACCACAGGTCCTGAGATCTGGAATGACACAGATGGCAAGATCGACATCTTCGTGGCTGGGGTAGGCACAGGCGGTACTATTACGGGTGTCAGCCGTTACATTAAACAAGAGAAAAAACACCCTTTGCTTAGTGTGGCTGTTGAACCTGTAGACTCTCCTGTAATTACTCAGGCACTGGCCGGTCAGGAACTTAAGCCTGGCCCACATAAAATTCAGGGTATAGGTGCTGGTTTTATTCCGGGCAACCTGGACTTATCCATCATTGATGCAGTGGAAACCGTCAGCAATGACGACGCCATTGCTATGGCGCACCGCCTGATGAAAGAGGAAGGTATTCTGGCTGGTATTTCTTCAGGTGCAGCTGTTGTTGCCGCTAAACGCCTGGCCGAAAAACCAGAAAACGCCGGTAAAAACATTGTAGTGATCATCCCAAGCTCAACAGAACGTTATTTATCCAGCGCGCTGTTTGCCGACTTCTTTACCGAAGCCGAGCTGCAGGCTTAAGCTGCTTTGTCCACAAGATAAAAAACGGCTCTTCATGAGCCGTTTTTTATTGCTGAAGTTTATCTTAACTATTCAGATAAACCTGAGTGTCCATGACCTTCGCATAAGCAAAACTTAAAGCGGCCATATAAGCAGCATGCACCTGGGCTGCAGGTACCTTGACCCCATTAAACTCTAAATCCAGAGTGGCACAGGCATCCTGTAAAACAGTGCAATCATAATCAAAGTCTTTGCCGGCCCTGGTCATAGCATCAATACACATATGACTCATAGCCCCTACTATCACCAGTTTTTCTATTCCGGCTTTCTGCAGGATTTCGCCTAACTGAGTGTCTTTAAAGCTGTTGATCTGTTGCTTTACTACCACAGGTTCTAAAGCCAAAGGGGCCACACTGTGATGAATTTGCGCTCCCTCTGAACCAGGGCGGAAAAATGGCGCGTCAGCGGATGCAAATTCATGACGCACATGCACTACTAAATCCCCTTGCCGGCGAAATTTCTGCAGCACTAAAGCGGCATTGGCTGCGGCTTGCTCTGTACCCACCAAAGGCCATTTAGCGCCGGGATAGCTGCTGTAATAATCATTTTGAAAGTCAATTAACACTAATGCTGTTTTGCTCATGGTAGTTCTCCGTTGTATTCATCAGGCTGCGGTTGATTTGAACTGCTTTGTTTAACGACAAACACAGTCTACGAAAAATAATCTGCTAGACTGAATGTCTGAAACGACATATAGGAGGCACAAACTGACAAATGCGCAAAGAGATTGATATCGCTATTCTGAGCTACCCCGGCGCTATGTTAAGCGCAGTTTTTGGCTTAAGTGAAATGCTGGCGATCTGCAACACCATCTGTGCAGAACAAGGCAGGCCAGAGCATTTTGTATTACACCAATTGGAACCTGCCGTCGTAGCAGCTTCCACTCAGTTCTATCAGGCCATTATTCTGCCGCCCTGTATCGAAGGGGACTATTATCTGCAACCCGACCTTATTGTGCTTCAGTGGTTAAAACAGGCCCACAGCAATGGCAGTCTGCTCTGCTGCGCCTGTGCCGGTGCTTTTATTCTGGCTTCCACTGGCCTGATGCAGCAAAGGCAGCTCACCACCCACTGGGATTTGGCAGAGCTGTTTAAAAAACATCACCCCAGGGTGGAACTTCAAATAGAAAAAAACCTGATTAATGATGGCGATATCTTAAGCAGCGGCGGTTTAATGGCATGGGTTGACTTAGGGCTGGAACTGATAGGTCAACTGGCGGCTCCTGCGTTGATCCATCCTGTGGGGGCTTATCTGATTGTAGATACGGCGCGGCGCGAACAACGATATTACCAACGTTTCAGGCCACAGCTGGATCATGGCGACAAACAGATTGTCAGACTGCAACAGCATTTGCAGCACCATTACGCTGAACCCATCAGCGCCAGTGAGATGGCGTCTTTTTGTTTTTTAACGGAACGCACTTTTTTGCGGCGTTTTGTCAAAGCAACAGGCTTTAAACCTTCGCTTTACCTGCAACGGCTGCGAATTCAAAAGGCCTGTGAATTGCTGGAGCAACCTTTAACGGCGCTGGGACAAGTGCCCTTTGCGGTGGGATATGAAGATGCCAGCGCCTTTCGCAAAGCCTTTTTACAGATCACAGGGTTAAGCCCCAGCGCTTTTCGCAACCGCTTTAACCGTAGTTAAACACTTTGCAGTTCAATCTCTTAGTGTTGCGATGAGGTTACAAAAATTACGCCTGAGGCAGGGTTTTCTTTACTTTTGGCCGGAAAAAAATCACACTGTCGGCTGAATTGTTTTTTATGGATTGAGCTAATGCGAACCGGACTAATGCAAAAATTTTTCGTGCTGATGTTTTCACTGCTGTTGTTATCTTGCTCTGAAGATGCACCAAAAGTTAATGCCGATTTAGGTTCACCCGAATTTGCAGCTGGTGAATTTTTTCATTCGCTGTATACGACTAAAGATTTAGAACGGGCCAAAGCTCTGAGTACTGAATCTTATGCCCGCATTCTGGATGCCTATGGCAATACCAGGGGGGTGGTACGGACCTTGTATAATATGAGTTTTGATGAAGTGAGTATCAGTATTGACCGCACAGGTAAAAACCTGCGTGAGCAATATGGCAACCATGCCGAGATCACTATGCTGTTTGAAGGCAAAAGTAACGGCAATAAAAAAATAGAGTTGCGTATCGTCAAAATGGTAAAAGAGGATGGCCGCTGGCTGGTGGAAGGGGTGAAGCCTAATCCTTATTCCAGAACTGAGGTTTGATAGCCTTTTAGCTATCAAGTCAGGCGACCATAAAGGTCGCCCCCAGGTTTTCGGGTTGTGAGTTAACGTTTAAAAAACTGCTGTATCACCTGCTGGCAATCCGGCCCTTTTAATAAACGACTAAAATCCGCCAACTCCAAACCTATAGCCTGTTGCACTGCACTGCCAGTTTTCATCAGCTTTTTACTGCTTTGTACCGCATCAGCTGGCAAAGCGGCCAGTTTTTTCGCCTTAGTCAAAGCAAATTCCAGCAACTCTTCTTTCGCCACCAATTGATTCACTATCCCTATACGCCAGGCTTCATGGCCATCTATAGCTTCAGACAGCAGTAACATGCTGCTGGCACGCTGATGACCAATCAGCAAAGGCAACAACAGACTTGAACCCGCCTCAGGACATAAGCCCAGTTGGGTAAAAGGCAACTGAAAACGGCAATCCGCTGTGCTGTAGACTAAATCACAATGCAGCAGCACTGTAGTACCAATACCTATAGCCAGGCCAGCAACAGCGGCCACTACAGGTTTTGGACATTTGGCGATTTCATACAAAAACATCACGGTCGGATGTGTATCGTTCAGCTCACCACTTTGTAAAAAATCAGCCAGGTCATTGCCTGACGAAAAACACTCTGCAGAGCCTTGCAGCAATACTACTTTGACCGCATCGTTTTTTGCCGCCTGTTGCAGCTGCTCAACCAATTGCTGGTACATTTGCTTGTTCAGCGCATTTTTTTTATCTGGTCTGTTCAGAGTCAGGGTTAATACGCCCTGCTCTGTTGTTACGTTAATACTCATCTGTTGTCCTGATTTTTGCGTTAGCGACCGGCCGCTATGCCTTCACGCCTTGGATCGGCTGCGCCTTCCAGGCGGTCTTTTGTGATTTTAATCGCATGAATACCACTGTTTAAATCTGCCAATTTGGGCTGATAACCCAGCTCCAGCAAAGCCGGCACTAACTGACTTAAGTTGGTGTTTTGCTCCAGCACCAATCCATCATTTCTGTGGCTAAAACGCGGTAAATTGGCGGCTTGTTGCACATCCAGGTTCCAGTCCAGCACAGCCACTAAGTTTTGCGCCACATAATTGATGATGCGGCTACCACCAGGGGAACCTGTGATATAAAGCAGAGTGCCGTCTTTATCAAACACCATCATAGGAGCCATTGAAGAACGGGGTCTTTTCTTCGCTTCAACTCTGTTAGCGACCCAATAACCGTCCACTTTGGCCTGCAACGAAAAATCCGTCAGCTGGTTATTCAGCAGATAACCATTGACAAAAATGCCGGAGCCAAAGGCGTTTTCAATACTGGTGGTCATACTGACCGCATTGCCTCTGCTATCCACCACAGATAAGTGGCTGGTATTGGCAAACTCTATAGCTTTGCCAGAGGCCAAAGGTTCGGCCCCTTTTGGCTCACCAGCCTGGGCTGCTGCGCCTTCTGGTGCTGTTAATAAAGCAGCTCTTTGTTTCAGATAATCAGGGGCTAACAAGCCCTGAACTGGTACTTTGACAAAATCCGGATCGGCCGCAAAACGTTCCCGATCGGCAAAAGCGAGCTTAGCCGCCTGACTGATCAAATGAATGGCTTCAACTGAATTCGGTTTTAGTTGGGCCAGCGGTTGATGCGACAGCATGCCCATCATCTGCAGTACGGCTAAACCACCTGAACTCGGTGGAGCCATACTGCATATTTTAAACTGGCGGTAAGGGATACAAAGTGGATCCCTAGGCTTAGGCTGGTAGCCCGCCAAATCAGCAAGGCTGATTTGACCCGCATTAACAGGAGCCTGCTGCACTGCGGCAACCAAAGCTTTGGCATTATCCCCCTGATAAAAAGCCCTGCTGCCTTCTTTGGCAATCTTTTGCAGTAAAGCGGCATAGGCCTGGTTTTTACGGACAAAACCTGCAGGCAACCACTGACCTTCTGTTTTGAAATAAGCTGCACTTGAGGCAAATTTATCCAGTCCCGGATTCCAGTTGGCTTTGAGTAAACCCGCTAAACGGGGCGACACGACAAAACCCTGCTCTGCGATTTGTATAGCAGGGGCAAAAAGTTCTGCCCAGGGCAATACTCCATGCTGTTGGTGCGCCAACTCCAGCGCTTTGATCACCCCGGGCACACCCACTGATTTGCCGCCAACAAAAGCTTCACGCCAGCTCATCAGCTTGCCCTGATCAACAAATAAATCCGGTCCGGCTGCTGCAGGTGCAGTTTCACGACCATCAATCGACGTTAAGCTCGCCTGTTGTTGGTCCCAGTGCAGTATAAACAAGCCACCGCCTATGCCTGAACTTTGTGGCTCCACCAGCCCCAGCACCAGTTGCATGGCGATCGCCGCATCCACAGCGCTGCCGCCTTTGGCCAGGATCTGCTCACCAGCCTTGACTGCTAATGGATTTGCAGCAGACGCCATATAATGTTTGGCTGTGGCCAGCTGCTTTTGTTCTATACCCGTAGTGGCTTCAGGATCGGTAATAGCGGCAAATAAAGCAGAGCTGCTCAGCAGCAAGGCTGCTGTCAGGGCCCACAATTTGGGTTTCGTTGTTATCATTGTTTTTCCTACCTACGACAGACCTTCACCTTACCTAGTCGGGCCAGTTGGATCAATGACTGAAACTGCTTTTCACGTTAAAAGCCTTGACCTGAAGCGACGAATGCTTTTGCATAGCAGCAATTTAATTCAGGTGGTTAAACTAGTGATGAATTTTCGTGCTTTTTCTGCCCTGCAATGGGGCATGCTGATTTTTGTAGCTTTGCTGGTGCTGTTGCATCTGTTACCGGAAAGCTTCCGCTCTGTACTGGAATATCACAGAGCTGAACCAGAGCAGCTCTGGCGCGCGTTGACGGGACATTTGCTGCATAGTAACCATTGGCATTTAGTGATGAATCTGGGCGCTTTGTTGCTGATCCTGATGCTGCATCAGCTGTACTACAAGCTGAAAACTTTTGTCTTACTGCTGGTCTG
>CBIMJC010000053.1:0-16619 GCA_966244125.1 uncultured Rheinheimera sp. | reverse complement strand
TCAATTGTCTGAACAAAGCGCTTTGGATATAGAGCTGGAAGCCAGCAGCAATGTCACGACTCTGGTTGGCCCCACTTTGCATCCGTATTTTAATCTGGCGCCGGATCAGGCCCAGATAGACGAACACAAACTTTGCCTGCATGCCGCCCATTACACCAGCGTCGACGCACACTGCATTCCAACAGGTGAGTTGCCCAAAGTGCAGGGAGGCCCGCTGGATTTCAGCACAGCCAAACCACTGTCCGGCATCAGTATGGATTATAACTTTGTGGTCAACGGCGATTTGCATCAGGCTGCTGCTGAGCTGATAAGCCCGGATGGCTTAGTACGCCTGAGTGTCTATTCCGACTACCCGGGCCTGCAGGTCTACACAGGTGAACACTTAAAAGGACCATTTAAAGCCCGTCAGGGCATTTGCCTTGAACCGCAGTTTTTCCCTGACTCACCGAACCAAAAAGATTTTCCATTTCACTTTACCCGCCCCGGCCAGCCTTTTAAGGCGCATATCCGCTATCAGTTGGATAAAGCGGGATAACAGCTGCATCTCAGCTTAATTTTTAATTACTTGTGGAGTTATCTGATGAAAACTATGCCCTTTTTCGCTCTGTTGCTCAGCAGCCTGCTAAGCAGCGGTCTGTATGCGCAAGAGCAAAATTCCTCGTTACATCAAGCGTACAGCAAGCATTTTATGATTGGCACTGCTTTAAGCGCTGGACAAATACAAGGTAAAGAGCCGGGCACTCTGGAGCTGGTGAAGCAACAATTTAATGTAGTGACCGCAGAAAACGTAATGAAGTGGGAAGTCATTGAACCTGTGGAAGGCCAGTTCAACTTTGCAGCCGCCGACGCCATGATTGCTTACGCCGAAGCCAACAATATCAAAGTGATAGGCCATGTGCTGTTATGGCACGAACAAACACCAGCCTGGGTATTCCTGGACGCTAAAGGCCAACCTGCCTCCAAAGAGCTGGTGTTATCCCGACTGAAAAACCACATTAATGCCGTGATGGGCCGCTACAAAGGCCGTATTGAAGGCTGGGATGCCGTCAACGAAGCCTTAAATGAAGACGGCACCCTGCGCCAATCCAACTGGTATAAAGCCTTAGGCGAAGACTATATAGCCACAGTCTTTGAACTGGCGCATCAGGCCGACCCTAAAGCTCAGCTGTATTACAACGACTTCAATTTATTTAAACCAGAAAAACGCGCCGGTGTATTAAAGCTGGTGGCGGCTTTACAAGCGAAAAATGCGCCTATTTACGGCATTGGTGAACAAGGCCATTACAGCCTGGATTACCCAGAGCTGCAGCAAGTGGAAGACTCTATTGTAGCTTTTAAAAACACAGGCCTGAAGGTGGTGATAACCGAATTGGATATCTCGGTTTTGCCCTTTCCTGAGCCAGAAAAGATTGGCGCCGATATCTCACTGAATATGCAGTTAAAACAAGAATTTAACCCCTACGCTGACGGCTTACCCCAAGCAGTCAGCGACCAGCTGAGCCAAAAATACCTGCACTTGTTTGAGTTATTTTTACGCCACAGCGACGCCATTGAACGGGTAACATTATGGGGTGTCAACGACAACCAAACCTGGCGCAACAACTGGCCCATGAAAGGCAGAACAGATTACCCCTTATTGTTTGACCGCAATAACCAGCCAAAAGAAGTGGTTCCTCAGCTGATCAAACTGGCGGAGAAGGCTGGGAAATAACCACACATCATCTTCACAGGGCTGAGCTTGTCTCAGCCTGACTGAATTTGCCGATTTAACTCCCAACATTAATGCAATATCATGGGTACATATACCGTAGAATCAGGTCTTGCTGTGTGCATCATTTCCGTTTTTTACTCTTTACGGTCCACAATCCAACTACTAACACCAAATCCCCATTGGGGCGCGAGCCGGACAAAATTGGGTGGCCAAGGTTTTAAGACGAGCGAGTTGCCTCGTCGCCTTGGACGCACGATTTTGGGCCGGGCTTTATACTCACTTCGTTCGTCCCCCTTCGGGGCCAGCTAAAGCTGTTCAACGCAAGCATTGTCGCTGCGACCTGGGGTCGCCTTTTCTTTGGATAGCTTTCTTTTGGCGAAGCAAAAGAAAGTATCTCGCCAAAGGCGAAACGCTTTGTCTACTGCCTGAAAGCTCGGCTGTTAGTGAGGCTGAGTTTGTTCAGGCAGTGGGTTATTTGAAAAGTATGTGTGAATCTATGATTATTTCTTCGTGTGAAGGCGTTAATGATGACTTTTGTCGGTTTGTTCTGAACAACAAGCAGCATCTTAGTTTTTATGATGCTGTTTTTGCCGCCCTATTTATTACTTTGATTGTATTTTGGGGGTACCGGTATTTTAAAAGAATACATGAAGAAGTAAGAAAAACGAAAGATGTCAGAACAGCATTCAAAGTCATAGGTAAAAGTTTGGCCTGGTTGTGGTTGTACGTAATTGTTGCATTGTCTGTTTTTTCCGTATTCGCTTACCTAGCAATATTTTATGCTGCTCATAATGGAGAGGGTTTATCTACTGATCCTGCAGTTTGGGGCCAAGCTGGAGATTTCTTCGGCGGTATGCTGAATCCTTTTTTGGCCTTTTGCTCTTTTATGGCTCTGCTTTATACAATCCGCATTCAGTCTGAAGAGCTAAGGCTAACTAGGGAAGAACTGACTAAGTCGAGTAGCCTTTAGGGTCAAGCCTTTAGGGTCAAGTCTTGCCCCGTGCCCCTAAGGTGTTTTGCTTGTGGCTTTTCCCTGAAATAATTCGACTGATAGTGCCGTAATGCAAACCAAAATAGCGACTTAACTCTGCCAACCTATATCCGCCACTGGCAAATGCCATTTGAATCGCCTCGTTTCTGCTGTTTGGGTAATTCTGCACGTACCAGTCCAGTGGTTTAGCTTGAGCTCGTTTTTGCTTCGCTGGAATTTCAGTTAACAGTTCAGGATGTTTTATCTTGTTTTGCATGTCAGCGACAAAACTGTCTGAACCTAAATACAGTTGTTGTTTTAAATCTGCCCATACACTTACATCCGTACCACGCCAGACAAAATCTTTATATCTTACAATAGCTTCAGCGCGAGTCTTGGCGAATAATGACAACAACTGATCAACGGCCAGCCATTCAGGAGCCTGCTGCAAAGCACAAGTGAACACATAGCTGCTCCATGGCCACTCCACGCAATCGTCTACCATTCCTGCACGAACCGGATTCAACACTATGTAGCGGCTCACCTCCAGCAGATGACTGTCTTTTTGTACAAGTATTGCCTTATACCTGCCTTGTAGCAGGTGACCTACACGTTTATGGCTGCGATTAAATAATTGAGTGTACACACCATTCAACTGACGCATGCCCAGACTTAAGTTCGCATCAGGAGTTTCAACCAGCAGATGATAATGATTGGTCATCAGGCAGTACGCATGAACAACCCAGTTGTAACGTTCGCAGACTTGTCCCACCAACTCCAAAAAGTTTAGAAAGTCAGCTTCATCGAGGTAGATTGCTTTACGCTCGTTGCCACGCGAAGTGACATGGTACAAAGCCCCAGCAAATTCTAATCGTAACGGGCGACTCATCCATGACCCCAGAACAGAAAAAGTGATCTCACTATAGCCAACATTTTTACATAGAGCTAAAGGAAAAATTCAAAGCTAATGCTGCAAGGGGCACGGGGCAAGACTTGACCCCGTTGGTGACTCGTTGGTGAAACTCTTGACCCCGTTGGTGAAACTCAGAAAACGGCAAACAACAAGCTAAAGACATAAAAAATCCGGCAAAGTTGCCAGATTTTTTGTAGTTACAGCAGGTTAATAGTTAAGTTTTAAACAAAAACCTGTTGTATTTATAAGTCCATATTGTATGAGCGGGACAGCTGGCAGCCATTCACAAAATAAATAACGATTATATACAAGGAAAATACAAGAGAGTGAGTTAAGAAGCGTATATTCCCCAATAACACAACAAAAAGGAGATTTTATGCTTAGAATATTTTTAAATATGTATCGCTTTTTTATCCATAGCAGCATTTCTACCCTCAAAATCATTTGCCGCCACAATTGACTGCCTGAAAATCAACGACAACGAAATATATCGAGTTAACGCACTCACGCCTCACTTCAACAATTGTTTTTTCTTAGATAACATAGACCCGAACAAACCACTTTCAATTACTGTATTCTCGCCCGACAAAACCACGTCGATGATTACTTTTTACGACAGTACCTTTGGTTCTCAAAATCAAAAACTGTTTGAACAAACCTCTGATGCTGCAGGAATTATGGCTGCAAATGCAACCATAGGACAATCATCGGCATTTTTCCAACTGGCGATATTAAGCAAGTTTTCACAAAATAAAATAATCACTTTGAGCTATAAAAAAGAGCAAGATGTCAATGTTCTAACTGTTATTGTAGTTAGCGAAAGAATGGCGGCAGCCCCACCAGAAGAAGGTTGTGACCAATTAACAGGTATTTGTACTCAGCCCTTACGCTTGGGTTTTAGAGCTGCAGCTTGTACGGGTGATTCAAAACCGCCAAGCGGCATGCCGGCTGACTTAGACCTTGAAGAACATGCTGCCAATTTTCGTGCATTTAATCAGTACCTTACTGCGAACTTTCCGCCGGCAATAGCGGATAGAGTAAGGATAAACGTTACTACAGCTTTATTTGCACCATACTCCGTATATGATGTTAAACATGGCACTGTTTATTCTGGATCCCAAGCTGCAGGGAATTATATATTTGGTTACTTAGGTTCTGCGCTCGGTTACTCTGAGTTCCAAGTAGTATTTTTAGGGGCTGTAGCTCAGCAATACCAAAACGTTCTGTGGGGCAATGGTACTTGGTCGCAATTCCAGGCTGGTATGAAATTGGCAGAATCAGGTTATCCAGAAGCGGCTGATAATCCTGGAGATAGTCAACTTATTAAAAATGGAAAATCTGCAGAAGCATCTGGTTGCGATACATCCCCACAGACTCAAACTCCAACTGGCGGCAGTAGCTTGGCAGGACAAGGAAGCTGGGGCGGAACAGGAAGTTTTTCTTTCGGAGCAGGTTCTTGTTTTGGCATGTGTTATACAACCATTGTTACAGTCGGCAAAGATATCTTACCTCGATAAGGAAAGTATAAAGTGAGAGTCTTAAATCATTTAATTCCTTACGTCCCTTTCCTGGTTTACTTTGTGTTTTTCCTGCTCAATTGGTATTTTGAATGGGAAATTACCGGTGCACCAGCAGGGACACTGTTGGCCTTGCTGTTGGCTGGCGGCTGTTTTTATTATGGTCTGAAACGTACCTCACCCAACAGAATGCACTTAGCACAAACCTTGATATCGTTAATGTTTCTGAATTACCTGTTTGGCCCAGTAGGGAAAGACTGGAATGTCTATTCCCATTTCCGTTCAGACTCACAGCTGTATTTTGTACAAACCAATAATCTGGCAGGGGCAACATCCGGAGTCGACGCCAAAATTAGTGTAATGGACGGCCATTTTATACTGCATAACAAGCGAGCGTTAAAAATCGCCTACAACTATGACACTGCTGAGTTTATCCAGAAAGACACTAAATTGATTGTAAAGCTTGGGCGAACCTATGAAGTAGGTAATGATGATTACCCGCCCCATCTATGTTTCGAACTTAGCCCTGAACAGGCACTAGAAACCGACTGCTCTCCTACCAACACCCCACTGAACTAGTGAGGTGTTTTTTAAACCTTTTGGAGTCCAGCACGAGGCCAAGTCTTGCGATGTGCCCCATCGCAACTTCTTGTTCTTCGTTATCCATGATAAAAAATAAAAACCAACTACCAGCATACAACCCTATCAGGGTTCAAGCTGCAGTGGTCAAGCAGTGATAAGAAAGAAAATAGGGCGCGGTAGCTTTCCCGCGCCCGGAGAAAATACCCGGCAAGCCGGGCAACGACAGGGTTCGGGCTCCCTTATCTGAACAACACCAGATTCACTTGGTTTTCCAGCAGCTCCTGACGGCCGCTGACAGCTTTCGGGCTTAACTGTTCACGCTCTACCAAAGCAGCCAGAGATTGCAATGAATGCTCTTTGCCCTGAATAGCTTTACCTAAAGCGCCATTCCAGCCGGCATAACGCTCTGCGACAGCCTTACCTAAGAAGTCTTTTTCCACCAGCACTGCGGCACGTTTTAATGCCATAGCCAGGTGATCCATACCACCAATATGACCATGGAACATATCGGCACGGTCCATACTCTGACGGCGTAATTTGGCGTCAAAGTTAAAACCACCAGTGGTGAAACCACCTGATTTCAGAATTTCGTACATCACCAGGCTCAGCTCTTCTACGCTGTTCGGGAACTGGTCTGTGTCCCAGCCGTTTTGTGCATCACCGCGGTTGGCGTCAATGCTGCCAAAAATGCCAAGCGAAATAGCAGTGGCCACTTCATGGTGGAACGAATGACCAGCTAATGTGGCGTGGTTGGCTTCAATGTTCACGGCGAATTCTTTTTCCAGACCAAACTGCTTCAGGAAACCATACACAGTAGCGGAGTCGTAATCGTACTGGTGTTTGGTAGGTTCCTGTGGTTTAGGTTCGATCAGTAAAGTGCCTTTAAAACCAATTTTGTGTTTGTGCTCAACCACCATTTGCATAAAGCGGCCCAGTTGCTCACGTTCCTGACGCAGGTCTGTGTTCAGCAGAGTTTCGTAGCCTTCACGACCACCCCACAATACGTAGTTTTCACCACCTAAACGCTGAGTTGCATTCATCGCATGGAAGACTTGAGTCGCGCCGTAGCTGAAGATTTCCGGGTTCGGGTTAGTGGCAGCACCTGCAGCGTAACGTGGGTTACTGAATAAGTTGGCTGTACCCCACAACAATTTCACACCGGTTTCAGCTTGTTTTTGTTCCAGCATATCCACCATAGCGGCGAAGTTGTTGATGTACTCTTTAATACTGTTGCCTTCAGGTGCAACGTCTATGTCGTGGAAGCAGTAGTAAGGGATCGTCAGCTTGCTGAAAAATTCAAAAGCAACATCGGCTTTGGCTTTAGCCTGCGCCATAGCATCACCGGCTTCTAACCATGGACGGCCAAAAGTGCCCTGACCAAAAACGTCCTGCCCATTCCAGCAGAAGTTGTGCCAGTAGCAGGCGGCCATACGCAAATGTTCCGCCATGGTTTTACCCAGAATTTTTTCATTGGCGTTGTAATGTTTAAAAGCCAAAGGGTTAGTGCTGTCGGCACCTTCATACGCGATTTTGTTAATTTGGTCGAAATACTGAGCCATGTTGCTCTCCTGTTTTACATCAATTCCAATGCTGCTAATGGTGAGCATTGCAGGGCTGGTTCACAATTATGTTTTTTCAAAGCCACCTTGTGCTTTTGCTTTATTCCCGTCGTCTTTGCTGCTGTAGCTTTGTTATCCAGCTTTGAGATCTGAAACGGGCGGGAAAAAGCCCCACCCTTAATATTAAAAATGCTCAGCCAATGCCTGATACAAAGCCTTAAATTTGCTGTAGCGTTTGGCTAAAGCGGCGTGACGTTTAGCGTCCGGTTGATGCTGACTGACCACTGGCGGTGGCGGGCACAAAACATCCAGCGCTGTGTCAGGTTCCATTGCTAAATGAGCCAAACGGGCCGCGCCTAAAGCCGGCCCTACTTCACCACCTTCTCTGAAGGTCAGTGGCTGGTTCATCACATCAGCCAGCAACTGCCGCCAATAGGGGCTTCTGGCACCACCACCAATCAGGTTAATTTCTGTCGGCAGTAAACCACTGGCATGCAAAGCTTCAGCCCCCTGGAACAAGGCAAAACTGACGCCTTCCAGCACCGCATAGGTCAGAGCTTTTTGGTCTGTGTTGTAATCCAGACCAAACCAGACGCCTTTGGCATTGGGGTTGTTATGAGGTGTGCGCTCGCCAGACAGATAAGGTAAAAACAGCGGCAAGTCTTCAACAGCAGCAGGGCCTTGATCCAAATCGGCCAGCAAAGTGGCGACAGGGGTTTTTACGACTTGTTCGGCATACCATTGCAAACAACTGGCCGCACTTAAGGTGACAGACATCAAATGCCAGGTATTTGGCAAAGCATGACAAAAACTGTGTACGGCAGATTGTGGATTGGCCAGAAAACCATCACTGACGGCAAAATACACACCCGAAGTGCCCAGCGATAACATGGCCTGACCCGGATGCACTATGCCGGCACCTACAGCACCTGCAGCATTGTCACCGCCACCTGCTATCAAAGGCACTTCAGCTAAACCCCAGCGTTTGGCGAGGTCAGGTAATAAACGGCCTGTGATCTGATTGCCTTCGTAAAGTTTTGGCATTTGGTCGCGGCTTAAACCACAAGCACACAGCAGTTCGTCGTTCCAGTCCCGTTTCGCCACATCCAGCCATAAAGTACCGGCGCTGTCTGACAGATCAGAGGCAAAGTCGCCACTTAAGCAAAAACGTAAATAATCTTTTGGCAGCAGCACTTTGGCAACCCGGGCAAAAGCCTGGGGTTCCTGCTGGCGTAACCAGAGTAATTTAGGGGCAGTAAAACCCGGCATCGCCAGATTGCCTGTGATTTCTGGCAAATCTGCCACTTTTAATTCCAGCTGTTTACACTCGGCAAAGGAGCGGCCGTCGTTCCATAAAATGGCAGGGCGAATAATCTGGTTTTGTTCGTCCAGCAAAGTTGCACCATGCATCTGCCCCGCTAAACCTATAGCTTTGACCGCGGCTAAAGACTGGCGCTGGCTTAACTGGTCCAGACAAGACTGCAGGCCCAGCCACCAATGCTCCGGGTTTTGTTCTGACCACAAAGGCTGTGGCCGGCTGACGGACAACTCAGCACTGGCGCTGTCTGTTACTTTGCCGTTTTCACCCAGCAAAATCACTTTGATGCCCGAAGTGCCTAAATCTATGCCTATGTACATATGTTGAAATCTGTTCTGACTTTTGGTGAGCTAATACTTGGCGAGGGAAGGCAGGGCAGCAATTACGAAAATTCATAATTCGCTGCTGAATTCTAATTAAGTGTTTGCCAAAAAAGCCGCACTGGCTAATATTTAACCCGCTTAAACAAAAAAACTAAAAAAGATAACTATAAATACCCAAGGTTACCGGAGCAGCAGTTCACAGTGTCGCGGCTTCCGGTGCAAAGGGTATAAAAACACAGACAGGACGGGGAAATGTTCAAAGCTAAACACAGCATTACACTTTTGTTTAATGCCAATAAGGTATTTGACAGGCAAGTGATCGAAGGCATAGGCCACTATCTGCAATCATCCAAAGTCGACTGGGACGTGTATCTGGAGGAAGATTTCCTCTGTCGTCTCGAGCACATCCATGAATGGGGCGGTGACGGTATTATTGCCGACTTCGACGATATGAATATTCAACGCGCTCTGGCAGGTTCCACTAAACCTATAGTGGGCGTGGGCGGCTCTTACAGCAAAGCCTCGGATTACCCCGAAGTTCCTTATGTTGCCACAGACAACTATGCATTGGTGCAGGCCGCTTATGAGCATTTAAAACGCAAAGGGTTAGACCGTTTTGCTTTTTATAGTGTGCCAACCGACGAACAGCATCGCTGGGCCACTGAGCGCGAAAATGCGGTAAAAAAATTAACAGCTCAGGATGGTTACGACTGTCAGATTTATCAGGGCCATTGCACCAGACCCGAAACCTGGCAATACGCCATGAATCGCCTGACCGATTGGATCCAAAGTTTACCCAAGCCTATTGGCATTATTGCAGTCACAGACTCCCGCGCCCGTCATCTGCTGCAAGCTTGTGAACACCTGGGCATAGTAGTGCCGGACAATATTTCCATTATTGGTATTGATGACGACGACATAGCCCGTTTCCTCAATCGCATCAGCTTAAGCTCTGTGACTCAGGGCTGTTTTGAAATGGGTTATAAAGCCGCCAAGTTGCTGCATACCCAACTGAATAACATAGAAGTAGGCCAAAAACGTATTCTGGTCCCTCCTGTGGGCATAGCATCCCGTCAGTCCACTGACTTTAAGGCCTTACGCGATCCTTATGTGATTCAAGCCATGCACTATATCCGCCGCAATGCGACCCGAGGCGCAAAAGTAGAGCAGGTGACTGATTTTGTGGGTATTTCCCGTTCTAATCTCGAGCAAAGGTTCAGAGCAGAACGTGGCCATTCGATCCACACTGAACTGCATAACCAAAAACTGGTCAAGGCCTGCAAGATGTTGGTGGATACTCAGGTCAACCCTATCGCTATCGCCAATATTTGTGGTTACCCATCGTTGCAATATATGTATGCAGTGTTTAAACGCCATTTTGGCCAGACCCCCAAAGAGTACCGGGAGTCACGGGGCGAAATGCTGAATAACGTCGCAGTAAACGATTAAATAACAAACAACTTTGTAAGGGCGTGGTTTATCCGCGCCCTTATCTTTTTTAAAGCTTCCCCACCGAAAAAACGCACAAAGCTGACGTATTTTCATAAAGCCGAAGCCTTTGATGATCATGGTATTTTTCTGTTCAAACCTGACTTAACTTGTCAAAGGAACAGATAAAAATGAAAACAACCTATGCCTCTGCACTGCTGGGCCTGAGCCTGTTATGCGGCTGCCAGGCTGAAAAGCCTGCAAATGCTGCGGCCACTTTTCACTGGTTTGATTATCAGGGGCAAGACGCTGTGTTTGCCGAACCTTTAGCTAAAGGCAGCTACCAAAACCCGGTAGTCGCAGGTTTTTTCCCCGACCCCAGCATTACCCGCCGTGGTGATGACTATTACATGGTGACATCTTCCTTTTCTTATACACCGGGCTTACCTATTTTACACAGCACAGATCTGGTGAACTGGCAGCTGATAGGTCATGCGCTGACCCGCGCCTCGCAGGTTGATATGTCAGGCATGCAGGTATCCCGTGGCATTTTTGCGCCCACTATTCGTTATCACGACGGCACTTTTTACATCATCACCACTGTCGTGGATAAAGGCGGTAACTTTATTCTGACAGCAAAAGACCCGGCCGGGCCCTGGTCGGATCCTATCTGGTTGCCTGAAGTGGAAGGCATAGATCCGGATCTGTTTTTTGATGACGACGGCAAGGTCTATATCAGCCATAACGGCGAAGCACCGGGTGAAGCTTTGTATGAAGGTCACAGAGCTATTTGGATCTGGCAATACGACCCGGTGAAACAAGCCGTGTTGCCAGAATCAAAAAAACTGCTGGTCAATGGTGGCGTCGACTTAAGTACCAAGCCGATCTGGATTGAAGCCCCGCATATTTACAAACATAACGGCTGGTATTATCTGGTCTGCGCCGAAGGTGGTACTGCCGACCAACATTCGGCCGTGGTATTCCGCACCCGCAGTCTGAGTGAGCCTTTTGTGCCTTACAGCGGCAATCCTATTCTGACGCAACGTGACTTAGCGGCTGACAGAGCCAACCCTATTACCACAGCTGGTCATGCCGATTTAGTGCAGTTACCGGACGGTCAGTGGTGGGCGGTGTTTCTGGCGACCCGGACCTATGACCAAACCTACTTCAACACAGGCCGCGAAAGCTTTTTACTGCCGGTCAGTTGGCAAGACGAATGGCCCACTATTTTGCCCAAAGGACAAGCCATTCCTTACAGGCCCGCAGCGCCGACTGGCTTAATCAGCAGCACCAGGGCGCTGAGCCAGACTGGCAACTTTCACTGGCGTGATGAATTTGATGGCCAAAAGTTAAAACCGGACTGGAACCTGTTGCGTGACTTTGATCAAAGCTGGTTAAAACTGGATGGACAGAACCTGCTGCTAAATGCCAAAGCTGTTGGTTTGGATTCATTAGCCCAACCTGCTTTTATGGCTCGTCGCCAGCAACATACCAGCTTTGAAACCAGCACCAGCCTTGAGCTGCCCAAAAGCGGTATTTCGGCAGGTTTAGTGGCTTTTCAGAATGAGCAGTATCACTACTATCTGGGCGTGAAAACTCAGCACGGCAAAGCGACTGTCTTTCTGGAGCAAGCCAAAGGTGGTAAACCCAACCTGATCAGCAGTCAGGATTTAACCACCAATCCGGAGCAACTACGGCTCAGAATTCAGGGTAAAGCGGGCGAGATCAGCTTTTATTACGCCGATCAACAAGGCGAATGGCAACAGCTGGGTGCAGTGCAGGATGCCAAAATACTCAGCACTCAGGTTGCCGGTGGATTTGTTGGCACCACTTTAGGTCTGCATGCCCGACAGGAAAAAGAGGATAAGCCATGAAAGCATTGTGCTTGCTGATCCTGGCTTTGCTCTGCTGCTCTGCCCAGGCTTTGCCTGGTCATTATTTAGCACAACAACCAGCCAAAGGTGACTTTGCTTTGGTCGGCAAAAGTGCTGTGGCAAGTATTCAACTGGATGATAAGGACCACAAAGGCTTAAAACGCGCCGTACAAAGTCTGCAGCAGGATATTCAAAAAGTCAGCGGAAAGCGTTTAAGCATCAGCCCTAAAGCGGAAAACAAACAGCTGCTGATTATTGGCAGTCTGGGCAACAACTTACTGTTGGATCAACTGGTTGCCTCAGGCAAGCTGGATGTCAGCACTATTCAGGGCCGCTGGGAAGCCTATTTGATTCAGCTGCTGGAGCATCCCCTGCCGGGCGTTGAGCAGGCGTTGGTGATAGCAGGCAGCGATAAACGTGGTGCTATTTTTGGCGTTTATGATCTGGCCGAAACCATAGGGGTATCGCCCTGGCACTGGTGGGCCGATGTACCAGTGAAAAAGCAATCCGAGCTTTATATCAAAGCAGGCACAAAGCTGACTGATGCACCTAAAGTGAAGTACCGTGGCATCTTTTTAAACGACGAATACCCGGCGCTGACACAATGGACCACTGAGAAATTTGGTGGCTACAACAGCCAATTTTATTTGCATGTGTTTGAGCTGCTGCAGCGGCTGAAGGCGAACTTCCTTTGGCCTGCGATGTGGAACAACGCCTTTGCCGATGACGATCCACAAAACGCTATTCTGGCCGATGAAATGGGCATAGTGATGAGCAACAGCCACCACGAACCTATGATGCGCGCGGATAAAGAATGGAACAGATATGGCAAAGGCCCTTGGGAATACTCCAGCAACCGCGACAATATCTATAAGTTCTGGCAAGAAGGTGCGCAGCGGCATAAAAACCTCGAAAGCATTTTTACTCTTGGCATGCGGGGTCAGGAAGATGAACCTATGAGTGAAGGCGAAAACATTGGCCTGCTGGAACAAATTGTCGCTGACCAACGCCAGATCTTAACGGACACCTTTAAAGACAAGCCGATCACTGAAGTGCCACAAGTTTGGGCTTTGTACAAGGAAGTACAGGGCTTTTATGAGCGCGGTATGAGAGTACCGGACGATGTCACTTTGCTCTGGGCCGATGATAACTTTGGCAACATCCGCCGCCTGCCCACAGCGGAAGAACGTGGCCGCAAAGGTGGCGCTGGTGTGTATTACCACTTTGATTATGTCGGTGGTCCCCGCTCTTATCAGTGGATTAATACTGTGCCTGTGGCCAAAATCTGGGAGCAAATGAATTTAGCCTGGCAGTTTCAGGCCGACCGCATCTGGATAGTGAACGTAGGGGATTTAAAGCCGATGGAATTTCCGATCGACTTTTTCCTGCGTATGGCCTGGAACCCACCGGCTTTTAACGCCGATAACTTAACGCAATTTGCCGTCAATTGGGCCACACAACAATTCAGTGCAGAGCATGCAGCCAGCATAGCCGAACTGATCCAGGGCTATACCAGACACAATGGCCGTCGTAAGCCTGAAGCTATAGAACCCACAACTTACAGCGTCTTGCATTATCAGGAAGCAGAGCGTATCAGCGCCGAACTTTCGGCTCTGGTGGAACAATCTGACGAGTTGTTCCGCCAATTACCTGCTGAGCGGCAGGATGCCTATATCCAGCTGGTGTCGCATCCACTCAAAGCCAGTCAGGCCGTGTATGAATTAAACCGTGCTGTGGCGATGAATCAGTTGCATGGTGCGCAAGGCCGGATCAGCACAAACTATTGGGCCGATCAGGCGCGTTTATGGTTTAAACAGGATGCAGAGCTGACGAACCTGTATCACCAGCTGGGCGATGGTCGCTGGAATCATATGATGTCGCAGCCTCATCTGGGCTTTATCTACTGGCGGGCACCGGATGCGAACCGCATGCCGGCACTGACCAGTCTGGAAACCACAGCAGTGCCAGAAATGGGGGTCATGGCTGAAGGCTCAGCCAATTACTGGCCAGCGACAGACTACAAAGGGCAGCAACTGGCATTAGATAGCTTTTATCCGCAAGGCCAGCAACAGCGTAAGATTGAAGTCTTTAACCGGGGCACTCAAACTTTTCCATTTAGCGCCAAAGCCTCAGCAGACTGGATAAAGCTAAGTCATAACAAAGGTCAGATTGAGGTTGCTCAGACTATTCAGGTCAGCATTGACTGGAGCAAAGTAAAAACAGGTTTGAATGTCGGCGAAGTCCATGTGCAGGGTACAGGCTGGGGCGGTGCGAAAATTAAAGTATCGGCCGTTCAGCCAGCAACACAGCCAACTTCAGGTTTTGTTGAAGCTGATGGTTATATAGCGCTGGACGCAGCCAGTGCAAAAGTACAAGGCAATAACAAACACAGCTGGTGGCAATTGATCCCTGGTCATGGCCGTGGTGCCGCTTCTATGGCCGCCATGACAGAGCTGGATTATCAAATCAAAGACATCCGCAAAGCGCCTTATCTGGAATACCCGCTGTATTTCCATTCCACTGGTGAATTCACTTTACATAGCCTGATAGCCCCGACTTTGGATCTGGTGCCTGGCCGGGGTTTGCGTTTTGCCGTGGCGCTGAATAATGACCAGCCCAGAGTGGTAGACAGTCTGGCGGATAAAAGCCCTGCGGTGTGGGATAACGCCGTACTGGATGGAGTCAGAACCATCAAAAGCAGCATCAAAGTAGATAAAGCGGGCGAACATAAACTACGGATTTATCTGGTCGACCCGGCCTTAGTGCTGCAAAAACTGATGATTGATACGGGCGGCCTGAAACCCAGTTATTTAGGGCCAGAGCAAAGCCAACTTATACCCGTCGTCCCTGAAGCTGCGGCTTCAGAAACGAATAAATAACCCTAAACGGATACAGAGAGAATGAATCAGCTAGAACAACTCAGCAAACTAACCACAGTAGTGGCGGACAGCGGTGATATTGCCGCTATCCAGCAGCTGCAACCGACCGAAGCCACTACTAACCCATCGCTTATTTTGCAGGCCAGCCAGCAGCCTGAATATCAGCATTTATTGGTTAGCGCTTTAAAAGGCAATGAAACAGATATAGACGCCGCCTGTGAGCAAGTCACAGTGAATTTTGGCTGTGAAATTTTGCGCCATATACCGGGTCGGGTCTCGACTGAAATAGACGCCCGTTTGTCTTTTGATACCGAAGCCAGTGTGACCAAGGCCTTAAGTATTATTGGTCGTTACCGCGCTGCAGGTGTGGATTCAAACAGAGTGCTGATTAAACTGGCCGCCACCTGGCAAGGTATTCAGGCCGCAGCCCGGCTGGAAAAACTTGGTATTCACTGCAACCTGACCCTGATTTTTAGTCTGGCTCAGGCCAAAGCCTGTGCTGATGCCGGCGTGACTTTAATTTCACCTTTTGTTGGCCGCATTCTGGATTGGTACAAACAAAACCAGCCAGAGCAGGATTTCTCCGGTGCCAAAGACCCGGGTGTGCTGTCGGTAAAAACTATTTATAACCATTACAAAAGCCATGGTATTCCGACCGTAGTAATGGGTGCCAGCTTTCGTAACGTCGATCAAATCCGCCAGTTAGCAGGCTGTGATCTGCTGACGATAGCCCCGAACTTGTTGCTGCAACTGAAAGACTCCACTGAACCTTTGTCAGCGGCTCTGCAGCCAGTCACCACACTCAGTCCGGCCACACCACAAGCCCTGAGCCAGGCTGAATTTTTATGGCAACTGAATGAGGACGCCATGGCCACCGAAAAGCTGGCCGAAGGTATTCGCAAATTTGCCGTGGATCAGCGCAAGCTGGAACAACTGTTACACCACTTAGCTCAAAGCCGTTAGGACCTCTTATGCAAACTTCTAAGCATACTGATCACAAAACCCGCGCCAACGCCATCCGCGCTTTAACTATGGATGCAGTACAAAAAGCCAATTCAGGCCACCCTGGTGCGCCTATGGGTATGGCTGATATTGCCGAAGTCCTCTGGCTGCAATTCTTAAAACATAACCCGGCTAATCCGTCCTTTAGCAACAGAGACCGTTTTGTTTTGAGTAATGGCCATGGTTCTATGTTGTTGTATTCCTTGTTGCATTTAACTGGCTATGAGGTATCCATTGAAGATTTAAAGTCGTTCCGTCAGTTGCATTCCAAAACTCCGGGCCACCCTGAATTGGGTTACACCCCAGGCGTTGAAACCACCACTGGACCTTTGGGTGCTGGTATTGCCAATGCTGTGGGGATGGCCATAGCCGAAAAATCGCTGGGAGCGCAATTTAACCGACCTGATTACCCTGTGGTCGATCATTTTACTTACTGCTTTTTGGGTGATGGCTGCCTGATGGAAGGGGTATCACACGAAGCCTGCTCTTTGGCCGGTACTTTGGGCCTGGGTAAACTGATCGCCTTTTGGGATGACAATGGCA
>CBIMJC010000052.1:0-16698 GCA_966244125.1 uncultured Rheinheimera sp. | reverse complement strand
TACTGCGGCTGTTTTTCAATGTTCGGGTCATAGCCCTCGGCTCTGACCCACAATTACAAAACAACAAACGGGGTTAAGGCCTTGGATTTTTAATCCGGATTCAAGATCCAAGGCCTGACCCCCTATTCCTTTTAGTTATAAGAGATCGATATCCATTCTTGATAAAAAGACGTTTAGACGTCTAATATGCAGGCTCGAACGAAAAAGCTTTGATTGAGGTCGCCACTCTAACCAAATCAGAGCATAGTTGTATCAAAGTGCTGTCCAGACAGCAGGAGCCTGAAGTGCAGTATTTGCCTATTTTTGCCCAACTAAAAAACCGTCCCGTCCTGCTGGTGGGTGCTGGTCATGTGGCATTACGTAAGGCTGGTACTTTACTGAAAGCGGGCGCCCGTTTAACTGTAGTGGCCACTTACTTTGCTGATGAATTCATTGAGTGGCAGCAACAAGGCAAAGCCACTTTAATTGAAAGCCGTTTTTCACCAGAACATATAGATGGTCATGTTTTGGTGATAGCTGCCACAGACGATGATGCGGTCAATCAGTTGGTGTTTGAAGCCGCAGAAACACGCCATATTCTGGTGAATACTGTGGACGACCAGCCGAACTGCAGTTTTATTTTTCCTGCCATTATCGACCGCAGTCCTATTCTGATTGCTATATCAAGCGCTGGTACTGCACCTGTACTGGCGCGGCGGTTGCGTGAAAAACTCGAAGCTTTGTTACCAGCACATTTAGGCCCTTTGGCGCAGTTAGTCGGGGCTTTTCGCGACAAAGTAAAACAAAAGATTTCAGGTTTTGCCGGTCGTCGCCAGTTTTGGGAGCGGGTGTTTGACTCCTCCATAGTGCGTGAAGTGCAGGCTAACAGGCTGGATCTTGCGCAGCAGCAGTTAGAAACTTTATTGGAGCAGGAAATCCCGACTCAGGGTGAAGTCTATTTAGTAGGCTCTGGCCCTGGTGATCCTGAACTTCTGACCTTAAAAGCGTTGCAACTGATGCAGCAGGCGGACGTGGTGGTGTACGACTATTTAGTCTCAGAGCCTATTATGCAGCTGGTGCGCCGTGACGCTGAATTGATTTGTGTCGGCAAAAAAGCCGGTGCCCATTCGGTCGCTCAGGAAGAAACAAATAACCTATTGGTTTCTTTAGCTTTATCAGGTAAAAAAGTCTGCAGACTAAAAGGCGGTGACCCTTTTATTTTTGGCCGTGGTGCTGAGGAAATTGAAGTCTTGTTACCTCATGGCATTCCGTTTCAGGTGGTGCCAGGTATCACAGCTGCAGCTGGCTGTGCCGCTTATGCCGGCATCGCCTTAACGCACAGGGATTATGCTCAGGCTGTGCAGTTTGTGACTGGCCATTGCCGTAAAGGCGGTGTGGAGCCGGACTGGCATAGCTTAAGCCGGCCCAACCAGACGCTGGTGATTTATATGGGCCTGATGAAAGTGGAGCATATTCAGCAGCAGTTACTCAGCGCAGGCCGTGCAGCAACTATTCCTGTGGCAGTGATTGAAAATGGCACCAGAGCCGATCAGCGGGTATTTACCGGACAGCTCAGCCAACTGGCTGATTTAGTCACAGCACATCAGGTGCAGTCACCGGCTTTGTTGGTGATAGGTGAAGTGGTGGCCTTACAGCAAAAATTACACTGGTTTGGTGATCGGCCTGACCAGCAGGCTCAACAGAGCTTAACGAACAGAATTTAAGTACTTTTATTTACGGACTCTTTTTTTACAGACTTAACGGGAGCAGACCCTATGGGCCAGCCAGTCAAACCTCTGACACATTTACAACAACTGGAAGCTGAAAGTATCCAGATTTTCCGCGAAGTCGCGGCCGAATTTGATAATCCGGTGATGTTGTATTCCATAGGTAAAGATTCTTCTGTGCTGCTGCATTTAGCGCGCAAAGCTTTTTATCCGGGCAAAATTCCGTTTCCGCTGTTGCATGTCGATACCCGCTGGAAATTCCGCGAGATGATCGAGTTCCGTGACAAAGTGGCAAAACAATACGGCTTCGATTTGCTGGTGCATATCAATCCGGAAGGGGTGGCCATGGATATGAATCCTTTTACCTACGGCAGCTCCAAACACACAGACGTGATGAAAACCCAGGGCCTAAAACAGGCGCTGGACAAATACGGTTTTGATGCCGCTTTTGGTGGTGCGCGCCGTGATGAAGAAAAATCCCGTGCGAAAGAGCGGGTTTATTCCTTCCGCGACCAACACCACAGATGGGACCCGAAAAATCAGCGTCCTGAGCTGTGGCATACCTACAACGGTCAGGTCAATAAAGGCGAAAGTATCCGTGTATTCCCGCTGTCGAACTGGACTGAGCTGGATATCTGGCAATACATCTATCAGGAAAAAATCGACATAGTGCCGCTGTATTTTGCCGCAGTGCGCCCTGTAGTGGAACGTAACGGTACGCTGATTATGGTGGATGATGAACGTATGCCGTTGAATCCGGGTGAAGTGCCGGAGCAAAAGCTGGTGCGTTTCCGTACTTTAGGTTGTTACCCGCTGACCGGTGCTATTGAGTCTTCTGCCGACAGCCTGACAGGTATTATTGAAGAGATGCTGTTGTCGACCTCCAGTGAGCGGCAAGGCCGGGTGATTGACCACGATTCCAGTGGTTCTATGGAAAAGAAAAAACGTGAGGGGTATTTCTGATGTCAGTCGCCAATGAATTAGCCCAGGTCGGCATTGAGCAGTATTTAGAGCAGCAACAACATAAATCGCTGCTGAAGTTTTTAACCTGTGGTTCAGTCGATGACGGTAAAAGTACGCTGATTGGCCGTTTATTACATGACAGCCAGCAGATTTATGAAGATCAACTGGCCGCTTTGCATAAAGACAGCAAAACCCATGGCACCACAGGGGAGACCATAGATTTAGCTTTGCTGGTCGATGGTTTACAGGCAGAGCGCGAGCAGGGCATTACCATAGACGTAGCCTACCGCTATTTCTCCACCGACAAACGTAAGTTTATTATCGCCGACACGCCGGGCCATGAGCAGTACACCCGTAATATGGCGACAGGCGCCTCGAACTGCGATCTGGCAATTATTCTGGTGGACGCCCGTTATGGCGTACAAACCCAGACCCGTCGTCACAGCTTTATCTGTTCTTTATTGGGCATTAAGCAGTTTGTCGTCGCTATCAATAAAATGGATTTATTGGGTTTTGATCAGCAGCGTTTTGAGCAAATTAAACAGGATTACCTGCAGTTTGCAGCCCAGCTGAACGTGCCTTCTATTCAATTTGTACCTTTGTCTGCTTTGAATGGCGACAATGTGGTGCATAGCTCCAGCCAGACTCCCTGGTATCAGGACGGTCCTTTACTGAGCTTATTGGAAAAAGCCCCTGTCACAGGTTTTAACTGGCAAGCTGAAGCCCGTTTGCCGGTGCAGTATGTCAGTCGGCCCAATCTGGATTTCCGTGGTTTTGCCGGTACTATCGCCAGTGGTAGCTTTAAAGTGGGGGACGCCATAGTGGCTTTACCTTCAGGCAAAGGCTCCACTATTAAGTCTATTGTGACTTTTGATGGTGAATTACAGGATGCTGTAGCGGGTCAGGCCGTGACCTTCACCTTAAAAGATGAAATCGATATCAGCCGGGGCGATGTGATAGTACCTGCGACTCATCATGCGGCAGTATCGAACCGTATTCTGGCCAAAGTGGTCTGGATGCATGAAGAGCCGCTGCTGATTGGCAAAAGCTACAACATTAAACTGGCGACCAAAAAAGTCAGCGGTAAAGTCACAGCTATAGCGCACAGCATAGATGTCAATACGCTGGCGGAACATCAGGCTGACAAGCTCGAGCTGAACAGCATAGCGCTGGTCGAGCTGGAGCTGACCGAAGCTGTGGTGTTTGACCCTTATGCGCAAAACCGCGATACAGGTGGTTTTATCTTTATCGATCGTATCAGCAATATCACAGTGGGTGCTGGTATGGTGGACAGTGCTTTGGCTAGCGTCAGCTCTAAAGCCGAATTCTCAGAATTTGAGCTGGAATTAAATGCCTTAGTGCGTAAACACTTCCCACACTGGCAGGCACTGGATTTAAGCCAGTTGAACAAAGGCTGAGCATGAGTCTGGAGCAGTACGGCGTATTCGCTATTCTGGCAGGGCTGATTGCCCTGCTGACAATGACCAGGTTGTCGGCCGCCTGGGTATTCGGAGCAGTGGCCGTACTGACGTACCTGACGGACCTTTTAAACGTCCAGCAATTTGCCGCCAGCTTTACCGACTCCTCGTTATTAACACTAGTGTTGTTATTGCTGGTGTCCATCGCTTTGGAGAAAACCCGGCTGATCAGCTGGGTAGGTCAGCAGCTGAATAACGGCGGCTTACGCACTGTGTTAAGCCGGTTATGGGTATCAACTGCATTGCTTTCGTCTTTTACTGCCAATACTGCCGTAGTCGCCAGTTTAATTGGTGCTATTAAACGCAGTCAGAAGTTTGCCCCCAGCAAGCTGATGTTGCCTATGGCTTTTGCCGCTACTTTTGGCGGTACTCTGACTTTGATCGGTACCTCCACTAATTTAGTGGTCAACAGCTTTTTAGATAAAGCCGGTATGCCCTTACTGCAGTTTTTCACTACCACAGCAGTAGGGGCTGGTGTGGTGCTGTCCGGCATGCTGATGATGTGGCTGATTGCCAATCGACTGCCAGTGACAGAAAAAACAGTGGATGAAGCCGATTTACCCTATTTTCTGGAAGCCCGTATCAGTGCGGATTCAGTGCTGATTGGCAAAACCATAGGGGAAGCTGGCCTGCGGCATTTGCGCAAGCTGTTTTTAGCCGAAATAGTGCGGGGTGAGCAGAATATTGCTCCTGTGTGCCCGGAAGACAGGTTGCAACAAGGCGACGTCCTGCTTTTTGCTGGTGATATGGAATCTGTGGCTTTATTGCAGGAAATTCAGGGCCTGACCTTATATGGCCATCACAGTATGAATGGTCAGGCGCTGGTGGAAGCTATTATCAGCCATTCGTCCAGCCTCAATGGAGTGTCACTGAAAGACGCAAAATTCCGTGAAGAATTTGATGCTGTGGTGGTGGCTGTCAAACGTGGTCAGGAACGTTTGCAGGGCGGTTTAGGCTCTATAGTGCTGCAAACTGGTGATACCTTATTGCTGGTGCCGGGCAAAAGCTTTCAGCAAAACAGTAAACTCAGCAAAGAGTTTTTATTGGTCAATGGCGTCGATTCGGCCACCCGCTTATCTTTGCGTCGCAGCTGGGGTGTGTTGTCGGCTTTTGTTGCTGTCATTGGCTTGTCGATGACAGGCGAATTGCCGCTATTAAAGGGCCTGGTGTTGTTGCTGATCGGTTTAATGGCGACAGGTGTTGTTAGTCTGCAGGAAATCAGACGACGTTTCCCTTTGGATATAGTGCTGATTGTAGGCGGGGCTTTGGTGTTATCGCAGGCGATGGAAAACACCGGTGTATCTGAATTATTAGGCCAGGGCTTATTACAGGTTTTTACCGGCTATCACTTATTCTGGGCTTTGGCCTCTTTGTATTTTTTCACTTTGATTTTAACTGAGCTGATGTCCAATAATGCGGCGGCCGCTTTGGCTTGTCCGCTGGCTATTAGTCTGGCCAAAGCCTTTGGTATAGATCCTATGCCTTTTATTATGGCGGTGTTGTTTGGTGCCAGTGCCAGCTTTATTTCGCCCTGGGGTTATCAAACTAACCTGCTGGTGTACACAGTGGGTAACTATAAGTTAAGCCAGTATGTCAAAGTAGGTTTGCCTATGGCTTTGGCTTATTCGGTGGCCGTATTGGCCTTAATCCCTTTGTTTTTCCCTTTTCAGTCGCTGTAAGGAATTTTTATGAGTCAGGTCGTTTGGCAAAACTATCAAATCAGCCGCGCCGATCGGGAGCAACAAAACGGTCATCAGGGCGTTGTATTGTGGTTTACTGGTTTAAGCGGCGCAGGAAAATCCACAGTGGCCAATGCATTAGAGCAGGAACTGGTGAAACGTAAAGTACACAGCTATTTGCTGGATGGCGACAATGTCCGTCACGGCCTCTGTGCTGATTTAGGCTTCAGCGAAGCGGACCGCACCGAAAATATCCGTCGTGTAGGTGCAGTCGCAGGCTTAATGCTGGACGCAGGTTTGGTGGTTTTGAGTGCCTTTATTTCGCCTTACCGGGCCCAACGTCAGGCGATCAAAAACAGCCTGCCAGAGGGCAAATTTTTAGAGATTTATATCGCCACTTCGCTTGATGTCTGCGAACAGCGTGACGTCAAAGGTTTGTATCAGAAAGCCAGACGGGGTGAAATCAGTCACTTCACAGGTATTTCTGATCCTTATGAAGCACCAGAGCAGCCTGATTTAACTATAGATACGGCGCAACAAAGTCTGGAGCAGAGTGTTGAACAACTGATTGCCTTACTGACGGAAAAAGGAGTGCTGAGTTAATGTTGCAACTGACACAAAAGTTATTGGATCAGGTTCACACTATTGCCAAAGCAGCCGGGGACTCTATTTTAACTGTCTATCAGCGTGATTTTGCCGTGGAGCAAAAAGACGACAACTCGCCGTTAACTGAAGCTGATTTAGCAGCGCATCAGCTGATTCTGGCAGAGCTGACCAAGCTAACTCCCAACGTACCAGTGTTATCCGAAGAAGCGGCCGATATCCCCTGGTCAGAACGCCAGCACTGGACAGAATACTGGCTGGTGGACCCTTTAGATGGCACCAAAGAGTTTATCAAACGTAACGGTGAATTCACCGTTAACATCGCGCTTATTCAACAAGGTGAGCCTGTGTTGGGTGTGATCCATGCCCCGGTGCTGGATAAAACTTATGCCGCAGCCGAAGGTTTAGGCGCCACCCGGCAGCAACACGGTTTAACCGAAACGATCAGAGTGGCCGTCACTCCAGCCGCAGGTGAAGTGGTCAAAGTAGTGGGGAGCCGCAGCCATTACAGTGCGGACATTGAAGACTATTTAAGCCGTTTTCCTAAACACGAATTGATCGCTGTTGGCAGCTCACTGAAGTTTTGCTTAGTGGCCGAAGGCAGTGCACATTTATACCCACGTTTTGGCCCTACTATGCTGTGGGATACAGGCGCAGGTCATGTGATCGCCAAAGTGGCTGGTGCCCATGTGGAGTATCAGGGCATAGCCAATCCGGCTTATCACAGAGAGAACCTGAAAAACCCCAATTTTCTGGTCAGCGCCTTATAATTCAGTGAGTTAAACTAAATACTACAAAATAACACTGTTCTGTATCACCGAAGCAGTCGATAATGTATCTGGCCTTGAACCTGAAACCACAGCTTGTGGTGATTTCAGGTTTGGGCTGTGGATAAGACATCTGAGGTGGGTATGAATCTGTTAAGTCGGTTGCATAAAGCTCCGATCCGGGTATTGCGGTTACAACGGCGTAAAAGTATGTCGCGGATCCGCTTTAGCATGATCCGGCTGCGGATGGCTTTGTCACAGGAAACCGATGAAACCAGACGTATGCTGATTATTTATCAGCGTTCGTTACAGGGCAAAGCCACCCAAGCGGAACTAAAGTTTGCCAATCATCAGTTGGTGGACGTATTAAGAGCTACAGGTTTGGGCATTTTTGCCATCCTGCCTTTTGCCCCTGTTACCATTCCTATCCTGATTAAACTCGGCCGTAAACTGGGCATAGAAGTGTTGCCAAGCTCCTTTCAGCCTAAAGCGGATAAACCCAAAAAACTGCCGGATTACGAGTCTTAGCCAGGTAACAGAGTATTACTTTTCAAATCAAAGTAAGCTCCAGTCTTTCGATTTGCGCATCTTTATCCTCCGAATTAAAGCTTGCAACTACACTTCTTGCTCCCTGATAGAAGGTTAAATCGTAACCGGATTCTATAGCATCAGGATACTTAGCCATAAATTGTGCTCTGGTTACAGGAATTGCTGCCGCGCTTACCAGTTGCAGAAACTCAGTTGCATCGGTTTTCTGTTTGAATAATGAGTCTGCGATCAGAACTTTAGTCAGTCTGTTGTCTTTGTACTGCAACAGCAGATAGTTTCCTGCTGCAACCCAACTGCCTTTTGTCCCTCGATCAAATTGATGCAACGGAATCTGGTTTTGTAGTGTTTTTATGCTGATATCTGGAGTCTTTACCGCTTGTTGTAGCCAGGCTGCCAATGCTGCGGCTGAGTAGTCTGGTACTTTTGCTATTGTTTTGTCACCCTTGGCTAACGTGAAGTCACTCAATATGGTTCTGGATAGATCAATATGATCTTTCTTCGACTTACGGTAATCCAGTACCAAATTAAATTGCTTATTCTTTTTTACAAATTGTTGTTCGTCAGTTTGGCGGAATTGTGATGGTAATTTTTGCTCTAGTTCTGTCAGTGGGGTTTTTAATGTAACTTCGCCTTCAATACTCCAGAGCGAGTTATCATAAGCATCCACTATATCTATAGTGTTAAAGCCTTCAGTGGACATTAACTCTGGGTTCGTAGAGACCCATTGCAATTGTTCTGCAAATTTTAGCCATAGAGTACGGCCATAACTCCACAATTCCCCGTCCTGCAACTGTATTTTCACTGAAGGGGCGCCTAACAGGGAGTTCACTGCTGATTTAGTTTGGCCCGGCTTTACACCTGCAACTCCTTGCTCCAAAGAGACTAGGTAATTTTCAGGCGTTTTATATGCCGTATCCTGTGAAGGTTCTCCGAAAGTAAGAGTTGTATCTGAAGACATTACTCTGGAGATCATATTTATTTTGTGGCCCTGAGCATTATATGGAGGTTGTTGCCTGCCGAGTGCTGTATTGTTCTCGCAGAAGCTCACCAGTTTTGCTGTGATTATTACTTCCAGACTGTAGGGCGCTTTGGGTCTTAGTGCTCCGGTGGTGTTTTGAATTTTTTCTATTTTCTCTACTTTTTCTATAGTCAAAGCCTGAGCATTTTGGCTGGCGGCTTTAGCCTGAAGTTGCTTCAGTATTTCAGCGTAGCGAGGATCAGTTTCCAGATTAATAAGTTTGTGTTTCGTAATAATCTTGTCACTGGTGAATGTCAAAGAGGAAGGTGTTTCAGCATAGCATTCCGGGTAAAAATCAAGGATAGGTGGCAGTCCTGTTTGTGCTGACACTGTGGTGCTGGCTAATAAAAACAAAAGCTGTATACGCATCAATCTCTCTCCCTGAGTCTTGGTTTTAGATCATAAATGACCGATAAAACCAACATAAAATGGAAGCACTTATGATGCAACCATATTTTAACAAAGCTCGGGAGGAAAATTATTCGATGGCTGTTGCCACTTAGGATTTAGAGCTTTTAAACTTCTTCAGTAACTGATCCTGCTCAAACCACACCACAATAATCAGTGAAATCGCAAAAGGGATCAGCAGGTAAAATAAGCGGAATACCAATAAAGCGGCAATCACATCGGCCGGATTAACATCAGGCAAGGCCAGCAAAAACATCACCTCCAGTACACCTAAACCACCAGGCGCGTGAGATAACAAAGCGGCAGAAAAAGACGCGAGGAATATGCCCAACACCATAAAATAACCCGGGTTACTTTGCTCCGGCAGAGCGTAATAAATAATGGCGGCAGCAGCTAATAATTCCAGTGGCGCTACGACCAGCTGGCGACACACCAGTGAAAATCGTGGGTACTCCAGCTTCAGCTTCCATAAGTTGATACAGCGTTTTTTCGCCAGGCTACCCCATAAATACAACGCAACCAGAAACAACATGCCAGCGCCCAGCAGGAAAGCTATCCATTCAGGTATGGCTTTGTGAAAGTGAGCTGGTAAGCTGGGTTCGACCATCAAAGCTATACCGCCCAATAAAATACTGCCAAGGGCAAAGGTAAAAGAGCAAAAGGCAACCAGAATACCTACTTCGCCTGCGGTTAACCCTTGTGAACGATAGGCTCTGTAGCGCACTACAGCGCCGGAAAATACCGAAGCTCCAAGGTTATGGCCTATGGCATAAGCAGTGAAAGAGGCGATGGAAATAAAGGTCCAGGAGACTTTTTTGCGCAGATGAGATAAAGCCAGCCGGTCGTAACCTGCTAAGGCGACATAAGCAAAAACTGTCGCTAATGCAGCCATCAGCCAGCCATGCAAAGAAATGGCTTCGAGGCTGAGCACTACATCTTCATAAGAGATATCTTTGAGCTGCTCGAGCAGCACATAGACTGAAAATGCTACAGCGGCCAAACCTAACAGCGGCCAGAAGTAGTCTTTTTTTATCATCATTTCAATCCTTGTCTGATCGCTTGTTTTCGCCTTACGGGCGGAAAGGGCAACACAACCATGACGTGTCTTGCGTGTCTGTTATTATTCATTACGGCGCTTACGCCATGAACCAGACTTTATGGTTATAACAACAGGTCAATAGCCAAACTAATAGCAGTAGCCAGTGCCAAAGGTATATCTCAACATCCGTAGCCTGCTTTGGCAAGCTAAGCCGTGCTTTTCTGTGACTGCTTGGTTAAAACTACAGCAAAACCGGCCCCTCACTTGATCAGGACCGGTATTTTGTTTCTTAAGCTAACTGCCCTGAATGGTCATGACCGCCACTATGGCAATCAGCACAGGAGACACAATAGCCGCTAATAACCAGTAAATTTTTTGCACTGCACCCGGCACTTCGCCTGCGAGTATGGCCTTAATTTGTGGCCAGACACGCCAGCCAACAAAAGTAGCGGCAAACATACCACCCAAAGGCATCAACACATTGGATGCCATAAAGTCCATTGCATCAAATGGGGTTTTTCCGAAAATCGTAAAACTTTCCATGCCACCGCCAAAAGATAAAGCAGCAGGAATACCCAGGACTATGTAGTTCACTATAGCCACCAGAACAGTCGCAATTTTGCGATCCATACCATATTCATCAATCAGGAAAGCCACTACAGGTTCCAGTATTGAAATAGAAGAAGTGACAGCAGCAAACAGCAGTAAACAGAAGAAAATTAAAGCCAACACCTGACCACCAGCCATTTGGGCAAAAAGTGCCGGCATAGTAATAAAGGTTAAACCTGGACCAGCTGCAGGGTCGACGTCAAAGGCAAAGACCGCAGGCAAAATCATTAAACCAGCCAAAACCGAAGCCATAGTAGCTAAACCGGCAATCCATAAACCCGCATTGACCACTTTAGTTTCAGGGCTTAAATAGGAGCCATACGCCACCATTAAACCTGCACCTACAGACAGGGAAAACACCGCCAAACCTAAAGCATCCAGCACCATTTTAATGCTCAGTTTGCTCCAGTCCGGGGTAATAAAATACATCACACCTTCCATAGCGCCGGGTAAAGTCAGGCTGCGCCACACCATCACCAGCATTAACACAAAAAGTGCAGGCATCAGGATTTTACAAATACGTTCAATACCGGCCTGCACTCCAGCTATCACAATCACAGCTGTAATGATCATAAATAAGGCGGTGTAGATTAAAGAGGCCGTCGGGTTGGCAATAAAGTTGGTAAAGGTATCACTTAATACTTTGGCGTCTGTCGTCAGCACTGTACCTTGTATGGTTTGCACTATATAGGCTATGGTCCAGCCACCGACCACACAATAGAATCCCAGTATTAAAAACACCCCGAGCACCGACAGCCAACCGGCGACATGCCAGTAACCTTTACCTAAAGCACGGTAAGCTGAAGTGGCCGATTTTTTCGCAGTGCGGCCAATCATCATTTCGGCCAGTAACATCACCACGCCGACTGAAAACACACAGGCCAGATAAACTAATAAAAATACGCCGCCACCATTGGCACCGGCAACATAAGGGAATTTCCAGATCGCACCAAGGCCCACTGCCGAGCCCGCTGCCGCTAATATAAAGCCGATACGCGAACCCCAGCTGCCGCGTGTTGTAGAGTTAGTCATGCTTATCTCTTATTTAGTTATAGTTTTTTTGGACCTTGTATCTGCTGACCTGATAATACAAGCAGGGCTAGTCCGCAAGTCACAGAAGTTACACCTTGGTGCAGCAGCAAGATAGAGGAAATCTGTGTCAAAAAGCAACCAAAAATCCGTCACTGTCATTAATCTATCGTTAAACTCAAGTAAAACATTGAACGAAAATGGCTGAAACACCGTTCTTGTAGGAGAGAGTAGCAGTTCGCTTAGGAGTCACTGATGCGTTTAAAACTAATAATCTGGATTGTCATGATGGTTTCTAGCTTAACTTTTGGCCTGGCCAATGTATCTGCCCGCACCAACAGCGTCGAGTTTCCCGCAGGTTTACCCTGGTTAAATGTGACAGAACCACTGACGATGCAACAACTCAAAGGCAAAGTGGTGTTGCTGGATTTCTGGACCTACGGCTGTGTGAACTGTATTCACGTGATCCCCGACCTGCACAAGCTGGAGCAAAAGTATGGCCATCAACTGGCGGTGATTTCAGTGCATTCCCCTAAGTTCGACAATGAAAAGCAGCTAAGTACCTTAAGCTCCATAGTGCGGCGTTACGGTATGCAACATGCTGTGGTCAATGACGTTGATTTCCAGCTGTGGCGTTCTTATGCGGTACGAGCCTGGCCTACTTTTGTGCTGATAGGCCCGGATGGTAAATACGTGGGCCAGACGTCTGGTGAAGGCCGGTATGACATACTGGATCAGGCGATAGAGCAGTTATTGGCCGAGTTTAAAGGCGAGCCAAATCTGAAGCCTCTGCCTATTAAATTACTGGAGCCGCTGGATACCGAGCTGGCTGCGCCGGGCAGCCTCACTGTGGATGAGCGTTATATCGCCATCAGCGATACACTGCACCACCAGATAGTGGTGTTGGATCATCAGGGCAAACTGGTCAAGCGTTTGGGCTCAGGCATAGCTGAGTTAAAAGATGGCCATAGCGACAGCAGCGCTTTTTCTTCTCCTCAGGGGTTAGTGCTGACGGACAAAGCCCTGTATGTAGCGGATACAGGCAACCATGCGATTCGCCGTATTGATCTTACGACTTTCCAGGTGACCACCATTGCAGGCAACGGTGAACTGGCTCAGGGCCGGTTAATTCCGGGCAAAACGCCAACTCAGCTGTCTTTGCGTTCGCCCTGGGATTTAGCTTTGGATAAAACCACTTTGTATATCGCCATGGCAGGCAGTCATCAAATCTGGACTCTGGATTTGCAAAGCTCTGATCTCAAAGCTTTTGCCGGCACAGGGCAGGAGGCTTTGCTGGACGGTAAACGCACTGACGCAGCTTTTAACCAGCCCAGCGGGTTAGCCTTAAGAGGCGATAAGTTATGGGTGGCGGATGCAGAAGCCAGTGCTGTACGGCAAATAGATTTAGGTTCTGGCAAGGTAGAGACCTTAGTGGGGCAGGGTTTATTCGAATTTGGCTTAAAAGACGGCGGCTTTAAGCGTGCTTTGTTGCAGCACAACAAAGACGTAGTGTCGCTGGATAAAAATACGCTGGCTGTGGCTGATACCTACAATCACAAAATCAGGTTATTGGATTTAGACGAAAAACAGGTGATGACACTGAGTTTAGGCACAGAGCTGAACGAACCCGGTGGTCTGGCGGTCTTTAATGGGGAGCTGTACATAGCTGACACCAATAACAACAGAATTTTACGCTGGCATGTAAAAGAGCAAAAGCTGACTGAAGTTCAGGTTCCGGCTGCAGCAAAAAAGCCTGCTGAGCCAAAGTAAGTGGAGTCTGTACGCTGATGTGGTTACACTGGAACCAGAAAATCCGGGAAACTCAAGATGCGTTTAGATAAGTTTATATGTGATTGTACCGGTCTGACCCGTAGTCAGGCCGGTAAAGTAATACGGCAAAAACTGGTGACAGTAAACGGAGAACTGGCCAAACAACCCGCTTTGCAACTGAAAGCTTCTGATCAGGTGTTTTTGGACGGCGAACAACTAGAGCTGATTGGTTTGCGTTACATTGTGATGCATAAACCCGCAGGTTATGTCTGTTCCACTGAAGACCCGGACCACAACACAGTGTTTACCTTAATGGATGAACCACTTCTGGAGCGTTTACATACGGTAGGCCGTCTGGATTTAGATACCACAGGCATGGTGCTGATCACAGACGATGGCCAGTGGTCGCATAAAATCAGCTCCCCTAAACATCATTGCGCTAAAACCTATCGTGTCTGGCTGGCCGATCCTGTGCCTGAAACCGCGATAAAAGAATTTGCTGAAGGCATTATGTTACGTGGTGAAAAAGACCTGACTAAGCCTGCGAAGCTGGAAATTATCGACCCACATCAGGCTTTGCTGACCATCAGCGAAGGCCGTTACCATCAGGTCAAACGTATGTTTGCCGCTATTGGCAATAAAGTGGAAAAACTACACCGCGAACAAATTGGCGACCTGCCGTTGGATCCGGATTTAGCTGAAGGCGAATACCGTTATTTAACTGACGAAGAAGTGGCTTTATTCCGCTAGTTCATCTGCAATTCAGCAGCTTTAGTTATAATCAGGCGCAACAGGACAGCAAAAGCGAAGAACGGCATAGTCTGTTACAACTTTTTACCTGATGTATGAATACTTCGCCTTGGTCTGCAACCTGCTGTCCGTTAAACTACGCAGGTCTAATTTCACTTCGTGTTATGGAGTTTGTATGTCAAAAATGAAAATCGCTGTAGCTATGTTAGCTGTTGGTACTTTGATGTTGTCAGGCTGTTCAGCCACTCATACGGCGATCAGCAAAAGGAATTTGCAAGTTCAGACCAAGATGAGTGACACCATCTTTTTAGACCCTGTTGCAGATGATAAACGCACTGTATTTATCCAGGTACGTAATACCTCGGATCAGCAGGGTTTGTCGATTGAACCTCAGATCATCGAAGCTGTGCAGGCTAAAGGTTACCGTGTAGTACGTGACCCGGACCAAGCCAACTTCTTATTACAGGCTAATGTGTTACAGGCTGGTGAAACCGACCTGCGCTCACAAAATGAAGCCTTTGGTGGTGGTTTTGGTGGCGCTTTAGTAGGTGGCGCTATTGGTAATCAGTTTGGTAGTGGCAGTGGCCGTGCTGCAGCTACAGTAGGTGGTGCCTTAATAGGTTTAGCTGCTGATGCGCTGGTCAAAGATGTTCATTACAGCATTATCACCGACCTGCAAATTTCTGAGCGGGCGAAAAAAGGTGTGGTGGTGCTGGAAGAAAACAAAGCCAGCTTAAAACAAGGCAACAGTGGTTATAAAAATGTCTCCTCTACAGAAGAGACTGAGTGGAAACGTTACCAGACCCGTATTTTGTCTACTGCCAACCAGGTCAATATGGAATACGCCGAAGCTGAGCCTGAACTGGTAAAAGGTTTGATGCGCTCTATCTCAGGCATTTTATAAAGCCTAGGGTTTGGGTACAGCGTTTATCGTTCAAGTTATAATTTCCCAGTGGCCGCTGTGTTGTTGTCTTCGGCGGCCATTTTTTATGCTCTGCTGTCCTGCAAAGCACCCTCCGGGCCATCGTTCCTGACGATTTTGTACTCGGGCTATTCCGCCTTGCTCTTCTTTGAAAGTTTTTGGCTGATCCTCCTGTCTCTATTTGCAGTATTTAGTGCAGTGATTCAGAAAGGATGTGCCATGAACAAAATTACTTTGTCTTTATTGCTGGCGTTAAGCCCGGCCTTGCATGCTGCTGAACAGGCGACAGCTGATCAATTAATTACCGCCTTTGCCAAAGTGTTTGGCGAACATAAAGGCGAGCGCAAAGGTCATGCCAAAGGCTTTTGTGCTGTGGGTACTTTTCAGGCTTTACCTGATGCAAAAAACTTCAGTTCAGTCGCCTGGTTATCCGGTGAAACTGTGCCTGTGACTGCCCGTTTTTCTATGGCCGGGGGTAATCCTAAAGCGCCGGAAAATGGCCGCACTCCCCGCGGTTTAGGCTTGCAGCTAAAAACCGCCAATGGTCAGCTGCAGCACTTTACTATGTTAAGCACGCCGGTTTTTGGCGCCAGAGATCCGGAAAATTTTTTAGCTTTGTTAAATACACTTATTCCTGATCCAGCCACAGGTAAACCTGATCTGGCCAAAGTTCAGGCCTTTCGTGCTGCTCATCCGGACACCCAACCTCAGGCTGAGTATTTAGCGAAAAACTCGCCACCCTGGAGCTACGCCACAACACCTTATTTTGGTATTCATACCTTTTTTATCAAAGACAACAGTGGAGTGGAGCAAAAAGTACGCTGGCACTTTGTGCCTAAAGATGGTGTAAAAGGCTTAACTGAAGCTGAAATCAAAGCACCCCCAACAGACTTTTTGCAAAAGCGATTGGCTGAGCGTTTAGTCAAAGGCCCGACTCAATGGACCATGCAGCTGGTGCTGGGTGAGGCTGGGGACACAGAAACCGATCCGTCCGTATTATGGCCTAAAGAGCGTAAAACTCTGGATATAGGGCTGTTATCCATCACAGAACAAGGCGGAGAGGCTTGTACTGGCCTGAACTTTGATCCCAATGTGCTTAGCACAGGTCTGCGTGCCAGCGCCGACAGAGTACTGCAAATGCGCTCTCCTGCTTATGCCATCTCTTTTGGCAAGCGTTTAACCAACCAATAACAGCATTTAACACTATACCCAAGTTACTTGACGTTTCGGCGAGGCGACAAGCCAGTGAGACCCCAGGAGCATAGTTAACCTATGTGACTGGGGCTCAATGGTGCCGTCAACAAAGCCGCAACTTCAAGGACGACGGGTATAAATCGAATGCACCAGAGGAGTGCATTCGTATGCAGTCTGGCCCTGTGGCCGGAATTTGACTAAGCTGGGTCAAATT
>CBIMJC010000051.1:0-16714 GCA_966244125.1 uncultured Rheinheimera sp. | reverse complement strand
ATTAGTACGGGCCCGTTGTTGTTCTTCAAATTTATAAATGGTGGTTTGTGGCACTGAATACACGTCGTCGGCACCAGGACGATTGACCTGATTATCAACAGGGATACTGCCCCACTGGCCTGAAGTGTTGTCTACAGAACCAGCAAAACTACGCCAGCCTGTGCCTACGTTGGCTTGCTGACTACCGCTTTCACGTTCCTGATAGCTGGCAGACACTAACACACCAAATTTATCATCATTAAACGTAGTGGAATATAAACCCGCTAACTCAGGCGTGGCACTGCCTTCTTCGGTGGACTTGTCATCGACCATAGCAGCACTGAATACAGCTTTTTCGCCACCAGCGCTTAAAGGTCTTAAGGTTTGTACGTCAATTACCGAACCTATGCCGCCCGTTGGATTGGAGGCAAAACTGGTTTTGTTGACTTCAACACCGCTGATGGTGTCAGCAGAAATATTGGCAAAATCAAAAGAACGTGAACCTGTAGTGACTGGCATTTGGCGGCCGTTCAGTGTCACTAAGTTAAAGTCCGGACCAAAACCACGAACTGATACTTTGCTGCCTTCACCGTTTACACGGTCAATAGACACACCACTGATCCGCTGCAGCGATTCTGCCAGGTTGGTATCAGGGAACTTACCTATATCTTCAGCTGAGATGGCATCCACAATACCAGTGGATGAACGTTTGGTATCCATAGATTTAATCAGACTACCGCGGATACCGGTCACGCTGATCACTTCAATTTTTTCTTCGGTTTTTTGAGCATTTTGCTCCTGCGCGTCATCGGCGAAGGCAGGCATAACAACGCCCACGCCAAGCACTAAGGACAGACTGGTGGCGAGTCTGGTCTTTTTGAACGTTTTGGATTTCATCTGTAGTTCCCTGTCGACTGTTTTTGGTTTTTTACTTTCGAAAAACGTTATGTTCACGCCCGCCAGTCAGCTGAATGACTCCCCAAAACCAACTGTAAGCGCTTTCACAAACTTAGGTGATTTTTTTTAACCCGTCAATACAGAAAAACTAATTCTTACATTTTGGTTAAAAAACAGTTGGCAATACGGACTTTATCAGCTAAAAATGAAACCGCTTACAATTGTGTTTTCACCATTAAAATCCGGCAATTCCGGTTTTAATGGCAAATGCAATGCAAATGAGCGCAGAACAATAATAAGCAAATCAGAGATTTGCATGCCGGAGCTTTCTTAAAAGCCCGGAGGATACGGGGACCGAATACCAAGCATCCATCAGAGCTTTTGTATGTTTTTGCTCATACAAGCCGCTGATTTGCCTGCCAGCCCCACCGATAAAAACTCTGCTGATACAGTGAAAAGCCCCGACTTTCAGACGGAAGCGGCACAACAACAGACAGAGCTCAACAGGATACCCATTATGTTTCGATACACCCCTTTGGCGTTGTTGTGTGGAGCGGCTTTGGTCACGACTTTGTCTGGTTGCGGCCAACAAAATACCAGCACCGAAAAAACCGCAGAGCTAAAAGCAGCTGCTGAAAACCTGACGTTGTGGCCTGAATTAAAAAGCCCTCTGGCCAGCGCAGATACGGAAAAACGAGTGCAACAACTGCTTTCCGCTATGACCATAGAGCAAAAAGTGGCTCAACTGATCCAGCCGGATATCCGCTGGATGACAGTAGAAGATATGCGTCAGTATGGTTTTGGCTCTTATTTAAATGGCGGTGGTGCTTATCCAAATGATAATAAAAACTCCACGGCAGCAGACTGGGTGGCTTTAGCTCAGGCTTATTATGATGCTGGTGTAGATGCCAGTGTGGATGGCAGCAGCATTCCTCCAATTTGGGGTACTGATGCAGTGCACGGTCACAACAATGTGATGGGTGCAACTGTGTTTCCGCACAATATTGGTTTAGGTGCAGCTAACAATGCAGAGTTAGTCGAAGCCATAGGTAAAGCTACTGCAGCAGAAGTGGCAGCGACAGGTATTAACTGGATCTTTGCCCCCACTGTGGCTGTCGCCCGTGATGATCGCTGGGGCCGCAGCTACGAAAGTTATTCTGAAGACCCTGTTGTAGTAAAAGAGCTGGGCGCAGCATTAGTCAAAGGTATTCAGGGCAATGTTGGTACTGACTTTATGCAAAGTGGCCGATTGATTGCCACAGCCAAACATTATCTGGGCGATGGTGGTACTGAAAATGGCAAAGATCAGGGCAATACATTAGCCAACGAAGCAGATTTAGTCCGTCTGCATGCTCAGGGTTATATCAGTAGCCTCGATGCTGGTGTGCAAACTGTGATGGCGTCTTTTAATAGCTGGCACGGTGAAAAAATGCACGGCAATCATTACCTGCTCACCACTGTATTAAAACAGCGTATGGGTTTTGATGGTCTGGTTGTGGGTGACTGGAATGGCCATGGCCAGCTGCCGGGTTGCACCAACAATAGCTGTGCCGCCGCTATTAACGCTGGCGTCGATATTTTAATGGCTCCGGAAGATGGTAAGGCGCTCTACACCAACACTCTGGCTCAAGCCAAAGCAGGTGAAATATCAGCAGCACGTTTGGATGATGCCGTCAGCCGCATTTTACGGGTGAAAATTCGCGCTGGTTTGTTCGACAAAGGTAACCCGGCTCAATCTGAACTGGCAGGTAAAGCTGAGCTGATAGGTCATGCCGATCATCAGGCCATTGCCGCTCAGGCCGTGCGTGAATCTTTAGTACTGCTGAAAAACAACCAGCAATTATTGCCTTTAGCACCAAAACAAAAAGTGCTGGTGACAGGGGATGGTGCCGACAATATAGGCAAACAAAGTGGCGGCTGGACTTTAACCTGGCAAGGCACAGGTAACGTCAATGCTGACTTCCCGCATGGCCGTTCCATTTATTCAGGCATCAAACAACAAGTTGAAGCAGCACAAGGCTCTGTTGAATTAAGCAGCGACGGCTCTTATCAACACAAGCCTGATGTCGCCATAGTAGTGATAGGTGAAAACCCCTACGCCGAATTTGATGGCGATATCCGCACTCTGGATTATCAGGCCGGTAAAAACACCGATCTGGAATTGCTGAAAAAACTTAAAGCCGATGGTATTCCAGTGGTGACGGTATTTTTAACAGGCCGGCCTTTGTGGGTGAACCCTGAGCTGAATCAGTCTGATGCTTTTGTCGCCGCCTGGTTACCGGGCACTGCAGGTCAGGCGGTAGCAGAGGTATTATTTAAAACTGCAGCTGGTGAAATACAACACGACTTTAAAGGCAAACTGCCGTTCTCATGGCCAAAAACGGCCGACCAATCGCCGTTAAATCAAGGCGATAGCAACTATGATCCTTTATTTGCTTTAGGGTATGGCCTGACTTATCAGGATAAAATCACTCTAGCCAATGACTTATCTGAGCAAATCAACAGCTCCACCGGCAGCCATAACGACAGCTTAAGTTTATTTGAGCGCCGTCCGGCTTCAGGTTACAGCCTGATTTTGCAGGATGACCAGGGTTTAGTCACAGTGACAGGCAATAAAGCCAAAAGTGCGGATCAAAGTCTGAACTTAGCCGCCGTCAACTGGCAAAAACAGGAAGATGCGTTATTGCTGGACTGGGCTGCAAACTCGAAAGCAAAACTGGTGCTGCAAGCCGCAGTACCTTTAGATGCCAGCGGTTATGGCCAGTTGGTCGTAGATATGAAATGGGCAACAGCACCTGCTGCAGCTGTAACCTTAAGCCAGTCTTGTGGCTCGGGTTGTGGCGGCACTTTAGACCTGGCGCCGTTACTCAGCAGTAAAGCCACGGATCAATGGCATAAAGTGGTGATCGACCTGAGTTGTTTTGCACAAAAGGGCGCGGCATTAAATCATTTGCAACAACCTTTTGTATTACATAGCGAAGCCGCTTATCAGCTGAGTATTTCGAACATCCGATTAACTCCGGCCACCGCAACAGCCGATCTGAGTTGTGCGGCAAATTAAACATCATCCATAACAATACAGGCGGCCAAAAGGTCGCCTGACGGGGAATAGAATGCAAAGTGTTCAAACAACAGAGGGGCAAAGCACCCATACTTCAGTCAGCAGCTGGGCCTTGCCTGCTCTGACCTTTTTGTTTTTTATCTGGGGTTTTATTACTTGTCTGAATGACATTTTAATACCGCACTTAAAAGCAGTGTTTGACCTGAATTACACTCAGGCTATGCTGATCCAGTTTTGCTTTTTTGGCGCCTATTTTGTGGTGTCTTTGCCTGCGGGGGCGCTGATCAACAAACTGGGCTATCAGAGAGGTATAGTGATAGGTTTAGCTATAGCAGGTTTTGGCACGCTGAACTTTATTCCGGCGGCCAGCTTTCATAGTTATGCCTGGTTTTTAGCCGCCCTTTTTGTATTAGCATCCGGTATTACTATTTTACAGGTCGCAGCTAACCCTTATGTCACTATACTGGGCAACCCAAAAACAGCGGCCAGCCGCCTGACCATGACTCAGGCTTTTAACTCTTTAGGCACCACAGTGGCTCCACTGATTGGCGCTGCTTTGATCCTGAGCCAACTCGACAGCACTGAAGGTGCAGACGCAGTACAACTGCCTTATCTGGTGCTGACTGTGGCCTTATTTGCCGTGGCTTTTGTATTTTCACGCCTGAAATTACCTGTGGTAGAAAACACCACTGCAGCGGAAAAAATCTCCCTCAAAACCCTGTTGCCTTACAGCCATTTATGGTTGGGTGCCTTAGGTATTTTTATGTATGTAGGCGCTGAAGTGGCGATAGGTTCTGTCATGGTCAATTTTATTGCCCTGCCAGAAATTACCGGACTGCCAGAAGCTGATGCCGCTCATTATGTAGCCTGGTACTGGGGTGGCGCTATGCTGGGCCGTTTTGTTGGCGCAGCTCTGATGCAAAAAATGAATGCCGGTTTGTTGCTGGCCATTCACGCAGCCGCCGCCATTTTGTTACTGGCCCTGGTGATCACAGGACAGGGCACACTGGCGCTGGTCGCTTTACTGGCCGTAGGTATCGCCAACTCTATTATGTTCCCGACCATCTTCAGTCTGGCGTTGCATGGTTTGGGCAAATACACGGGCCAGGGGGCAGGTTTATTGTGTCTGGCCATAGTAGGTGGCGCGCTGTTGCCTGTTGCCCAAGGTATGCTGGCGGATCATTTCGGCCTGACCTTGTCCTTTATACTGCCGATTTTTTGTTATCTCTACATTTGCTACTTCGGTTTACGCAGCCGCAAAGTCACAGGTTAAGGCGCAAGCCGGGGCAAGGTGTGTATTCCCGGTTGACCTTGCCTATTTTACAACCTAAGGCTGAGGTCACTCAGCCTTTTTTTGGTTTAGCAAAAGAGTTAAATATTTCAGAGATCCGCTTCACTTCGCAGTGTTTAGTGCGACCTCCGCTGACTTAGCTCTGCGAAACTTACTTAACGCCAGATAGACTGCAGGTGTGCTGTAGAGTGTGAGTAACTGACTGACCAGCAAACCCCCTACTATGGTAATGCCTAAAGGCTGACGTAACTCTGAACCTTCCCCCATGCCAAACAGCAGAGGCACAGCCCCTAACAAAGCGGCGAAGTTGGTCATTAAGATAGGCCGCAACCTTTGTGCCGCCGCCAAAGCAACAGCCTCTTTCGGCGATAAGCCCAGATCCCGCTCCGCATGCAAAGCAAAATCGACCAGCAAAATAGCGTTTTTCATCACTATGCCGATCAGCAAAAACAACCCAAGTAAAGCTATCAGGTTAAAGTCGGTATTGCTGACATAAAGCGCCAGCAAAGCACCCAAACCGGCACAAGGTAAGGTCGATAAAATAGTAATGGGCTGAATCGTACTTTCATACAACACACCCAGCAGCAGATACACAGTTAAAATCACACCAAGTATCAACCAGAGCTGATCACCGGTTTTAAACATGGCATTACGCTGATCTTCACCATTGATGGTATGAATGCCACTGGGCACCATAGCCATAGCCAGCACCCGATCAATAGCAGCAGAGGCCTGCTGCAATGTCACACCGGGCGCTAAACCATAACCTATACCCACAGAAGCAAACTGGCCATCACGGCGGATACGGTCATTGGCCAGACTGTACTGATAACTGGCAATACTGGACAAGGGCACTCTATTGCCATCTGCAGTCACCAGTTGCAGTTGTTTTAGCACTTCAGGCTGAGCTGTATAACCAGGCGTCAGCTCCATCACCACACGGTATTGGTTCATCTCGTCATATAGCGTTGCCACCTGACGCTGTGAAAAGGAGTTATTCAGCAAGGTCGCCACAGTACGCATATCCACACCCAGGCGCTGTGCCGCTTCGCGGTCTATGGTCAATGAAATTTGTTGTGCGTCTTCGCCGCTGGGCGTATCCACATCAACCAGCTCCGGCAGTTCCTGCATTTTTTCCGCGACCTGTTTGCTCCATTTACGCAGCAGCTGCAAGTCACCGGATAACATCAACAACTCGTAATCACTGCGGCCAAAAGGCGATGACAAACGTATGTCCTGATCCACACTCATAAACACCATACCACCTGGTACTTTAGGCGCAGTAGCACGAATGCGGTCCACCACTTGCTGGGCTGATATTTTACGCTCAGCCAGAGGTTTTAACCTGACCCTCATCCAGCTGTTGCTGATGCCCATATCGCCACCGCTGGAGCCTGTGACATCGGCTATGGCCGGGTCTTTTAATAAATGCTGACGAAAGGCTTCAATTTTGGGCTGCATGATCTGAAAGGAAAATCCATCGTCACCCCGGACAAAACCATTCAGCTGACCCGTGTCCTGATCCGGCAACAAACCTGTGGGGACTTTGGTATACAACCAGGCGTTCGCAGCAAACAGCAGCACTAATCCGGCTAACAACCAGCGATAATGGCTTAAGCTCCAACTGACACTTTGGTGATACTTCTGCTGAAACTTCTGAAAAGCACCGGTTTGGCTGTCACCCGGCTTTTTACCCTTCAACAATAAAGCAGATAAGCTTGGCGTTAAGGTCAAAGAAATCAACAGACTGATGGTCATAGCGGCGGCCAAGGTAATAGAAAACTCGCGGAACAAGCGCTCGACCAACCCACCCATAAACAAAATCGACAGGAAAATAACCACCAGTGCTAAGTTCATCGCCAGCAAAGTAAAACCTACTTCGGACGCCCCTTGCCGCGCCGCCTGCAAAGGCGTTAACCCCCTTTCTATATGGCGTTTAATATTTTCCACCACCACTATGGCGTCGTCCACTACTAAACCTGTGGCGACAATCAGTGCCATCACCGACAAATTATTCAGTGAAAAATCACACAGATACATCACGGTAAAAGAGCCCACCAAAGATACCGGAATGGCCAGACTGGGGATCAAAGCACTACGCAGGCTGCCTAAAAAGGCCCAGACCACCAGCACCACCAAAGCCACTGCAATCAATAAACTGATTTGGGCTTCCGTTAAGGTGGCGCGGATCACCGGGCTGCGGTCCATCACCACTGCTAAATCAGCATCTGCCGGGATCAAGGCCTGTAACAGCGGCATTTGCTGATAAATCGCATCTATGGTCTCCACTATATTGGCACCGGTGCGACGGCTGATCAGTAAAATCACCGCATTTTTGTCATTATGAAAACCCGCGCTGTAGCGGTTTTCAGTCGAGTCTGTTACTAAAGCCACATCGGATAAACGGATAGGGGCGCCATTCACGTATTTCACTACTAAATTCTGATAATCCGAGGCCTGACGTAAGGTCTGACTGGTCGCCAGTTGCCAGCGCTGATCGCTGCTCTCCAATACGCCCAAAGGCACAGAGGCATTAGCACCGCTGATAGCGCTGCGTACTTCATCCAAAGCCACACCGTATTGCGTCAACATGCCGGGGTTTAATTGCACCCGCACTGCAGGCAAAGACGCCCCTGTGACTTCAACCTGACCTACACCTGTAATAGCCGCCAGTTTTTGTGCCAGCACGGTAGAAGCCGCGTCATACAAAGCACTGGAGGCTAAGTGTTCAGAGCTTAACGCCAGCGCCATCACAGGAGCTTGTGAAGGGTTAAATTTACGATAACTCGGATTACCCGGCATACCGGACGGCAACTGACTACGGGCAGCATTAATAGCAGCCTGTACTTCACGGGCTGCTTCATCCACATTACGGTCTAAGTCAAACTCCAGCCGTATTTGTGCTGAACCCTGATTACTGCTGGAACTTATACGGTTGATACCGGCAATGCTACCCAAAGCCCGTTCCAGTGGTGTCGCCACAGTGGCCGCCATACTTTCAGGGCTGGCACCGGGCAAACTGGCGCTGACGACGATCATCGGAAAATCGACCGCAGGCAAAGGGGAGACCGGCAATAAACGCCAGCACAAGATACCAAGCAGCAAAATAGCAGTGGCAATTAAACCACTGGCGACGGGGCGCTGAATAAAAGGTAAAGCTAAATTCATAGCGCCTTAGCCTCAATGTCAGCCACTGTCTCTTTGCTGCTTTCTTTCGCACTAAAATGACGGTCAAACCATAAATACACCACAGGCGTAGTAAAGAGCGTCAGCACCTGACTGACCAATAAACCACCGACCATCACCAAACCTAAAGGCTGGCGCAATTCAGCGCCTGAACCGCTGGCCAATAACAACGGAATAGCACCAAATAAGGCAGCTAAAGTGGTCATTAAAATAGGCCTGAACCGCATTAAAGCCGCCTGATAAATAGCTTCAGTTGGCGACAAGCCCTGATGCCGCTGGGCTTCCAGCGCAAAGTCGACCATCATAATGCCGTTTTTCTTCACTAAACCTATCAGCAGCACTATGCCGATGACGGCGATCAGATCCAGAGGCTGGCCTGCGATCAGCAGTGCCAATAAAGCCCCTACTGTGGCTGAAGGTAAAGTCGACAATATGGTGACAGGGTGAATTAAGCTTTCGTACAAAATACCCAATACGATGTACATGGTGATCACAGCCGCCAGCACCAGCCAGAGTGTATTGCTCAAAGAGGCTCTGAAGGCTTCAGCTGCGCCCTGAAAGGTCAGCTCCATTTCTGCCGGTAGTTGCAATTGCTGTTGCACTTCTTCAATAGCAGCTACAGCCTCCCCCAGCGAATAACCTTCAGCCAGGTTAAAAGACAAGGTGACAGAAGGGAACTGCCCCTGATGGTTAATCAATAACTTAGCAGGTCTTTGTGTCACTTTCGCCACAGCAGACAGCGGCACAGGAGTACCAGAGCTGGTGCTGATATAGAGCTTATTCAGCGCATCAACGCCGTTAATCTGATCCGGGTCCACTTCCAGAATCACCCGGTACTGATTGGCCTGAGTAAATAAGGTGGTGATCTGGCGCTGACTGTACGCACTTTGCAGCACAGTACTGATTTGCGACACATTAATACCTAAACGGGCAGCTGCGGTACGGTCTATGTCGATATAAGCCTGTAACCCTTGTTGCTGTAAATCATGCGCCACTTCAGACAATTCAGGCCGTTGTTGCAAGGCCCCGACTAAGTCCGGTAACCACTGATTCAATACATCCTGATCCGGTGTGGTTAAGCTGAATTGATACTGAGTACGGCTGACTCTGTCTTCAATGCTCAGCTCCTGCACTGGCTGGAACCAGCCTTTAATGCCAGGCACAGCCTGCACTTGCTGCTCCAGCTCGCGGATCACTTCCACAGCCGACAAATCGCGTTCGCCATGCGGTTTCAGGTTGATTTGAATACGGCCACTGTTAATGCTGGTATTGCTGCCATCCACCCCAATAAAAGACGACAAACTGCTGACGGATGGGTGCTGCAGTATATTTTCCGCCAGTTCCTGCTGACGGGACGCCATAGCCTGAAAGGAAATATCCTGCGGCGCTTCAGTCACCACCTGGATCACACCACTGTCCTGCACCGGGAAAAAGCCTTTTGGCACTGCCAGATACAATAAGGCCGTTAAAGCTACTGTTGCCAGCATACTGAACATGGCCAAGGTTTGATGACGTAACACCCACTGCAAACCCCGGCCATAAGAGGCAATAATGCGGTCCATCAAACCATCCTGATTTTGATGCTCCGGCAGGGTTTTTAATAAACGTGCGCATAACATAGGGGTCAGCGTTAAAGACACCACCAGAGAAATCAGGATAGCCACAGCTAAAGTCACAGCAAATTCAAAGAATAAACGACCGACCACATCGGCCATAAAAAGCAGAGGGATCAGCACAGCGATCAGCGAAAAGGTCAGGGAGATCAGAGTAAAACCAATCTCCTTGGCGCCTTTGAGTGCAGCGTCCATTGGCGAGGCACCTTGTTCACGGTGCCGCGCGACGTTTTCCAGCATGACGATAGCGTCATCCACCACAAAACCTGTGGCTATGGTCAACGCCATTAAGGTCAGGTTATTGACGGAAAACTCCAGCAACACCATCACAGCAAAAGTACCAATCAAAGACAGAGGCACCGCCAGACTGGGAATAATAGTGGCCGGAATAGTGCGCAGGAAGGCAAAAGTCACCAACACCACCAGCACTATGGCGAACACCAACTCTTTTTGTACATCCCGCACTGAAGCACGGATACTGTGCGTCCGGTCTGTTAACACTTCCACTTTAACCGCAGCCGGCATAGTGGCCGTCAGTTGTGGCAATAATTCCTGCACTCTGTCTGCCACATCTATCACATTGGCACCGGGCTGGCGCTGAATATTTACCAGCACAGCGGCTTTTTGATTGGCCCAGGCCGCAAGAAAGCGGTCTTCCGCACCATTTTCAATTTTCGCCACGTCTTTTAACCGCACAGGTGCGCCTTCGCGGTAAGCAATAATCAGCTCTTTGTATTCATCCGTGCTGCGGATTTGATCATTAGCTTCCAGCATAGTGGAGCGAAAAGCACCATCAAAACTACCTTTCGGTTGATTGGTATTGGCGGCCGCTATAGCGCTACGCAGGCTTTCGACACTTAAATTCAGGCTGGCCAAAGCCGCCGGATTGGCTTTCACCCGAATCGCAGGGCGCTGACCACCAGCTAAGCTGACCATACCCACACCCGTCAGTTGCGCCAGCTTTTGCGCCATCCTGGTATCGACTAAATCGTAGACAGCAGGTAAAGGCAAAGTGTCTGAGCTGACGGCTAAAGTCAGAATAGGCGCATCGGCCGGATTGACTTTGCGATACACAGGAGGCGTAGGTAAGTCGTTTGGCAACAAAGAAGAAGCGGTATTAATAGCGGCCTGCACTTCCTGCTCGGCCACCCCCATATCCACCACTAAAGCAAATTGCAGCGTAATGACCGAAGCACCAGCCGAGCTATTGGACGACATTTGTTTCAGGCCGGGAATTTGGCCTAACCGCCGCTCTAAAGGTGCTGTCACTGTGCGCGCCATAATGTCAGGACTGGCACCAGGATTAAAGCTAAACACCTGAATAATGGGGTAATCCACCTGAGGCAAGGCCGCCACAGGCAATAAACGCCAACTTAAAAGGCCGGCTATTAAAATCGCCAGCATCAATAAGGAGGTGGCGACAGGGCGCAAAATAAAAGGCTTGGACAGGTTCATCATTTACCCCTTAGGCGCGTCCTGGATCACCTCAACTTCACGGTCAGGTCTTAAGCGATCCAGCCCTTCCAACACCACTTTATCACCGGCTTTTAAGCCTTCTTCCACCGCCACTAAACCGTTATCGACAGCACCTAACTTCAGCACCCGGATTTGTGCTTTGTTGTTCTGGTCCACCATATAAACATAAGTACCCTGAGCACCATACTGCACAGCATCCTGTGGAATAGTCACAGCACCACTTTGTACCGCCACATTTAAACGTACATTAACAAACTGGTTCGGGAATAACTCTTCGTTCTGATTGGCAAACTCAGCTTTGAGCTTCAACGTGCCTGTAGCTATATCAATCTGGTTATCCAGCGTGGTTAAAGTGCCGCTACTGAGCTGCATTTGTTCTGCTCTGTCCCAGGCTTCAACAGTCAAGGCAGCTCCGGCACGAAATGCCGTGCGCACTTGCTGCAACTGAGTTTCAGGAATAGTAAAGACCACAGCTATAGGCGAGCTTTGGGTAATAGTGACTAAACCTTCAGCGCTGTTGGCCTGAATTAAATTGCCCGGGTCAACAGCCCGCAAGCCTAAACGGCCACTGATCGGGGCCTTAATTTGGGTGTAAGAAAGTTGCAAGGCAGCGGCATCAATAGCGGCCTGATTGGATTTAATAGCGCCTTTGAGCTGATTCACCAGGGCCTGCTGCGTATTCATTTGCTGGGCAGCTATGGTGTTTTGTTCTTTTAATTTGGCGTAGCGTTCCAGATCCTGTTCAGCACTTTTTAACTGCGCCAGATTCTGATCTTTTTGGCCCTGAGCCTGCGCCAGCTGCACTTTGTAATCGGCAGGATCAATTTGCGCTAACAGCTGGCCTGCTTCAACTTTCTGGCCTTCCCGGAAAAACACTTGTTGTAACGGACCTGAGACCCGGCTTTGCACCAGCACAGTGTTCAGAGGCGTCACAGTGCCTATAGCTTTAATCTGTACTTTTAAATCGGTAGATCCCGCTTCAATCACCCGCACAGGCACAGGCATAGCCCAGGGATTATTAGCCATTGCGCCAGCCGGACGGGGGCCGCCAGGTCTTTGCCCACCAGGCCTTTTACCTGGTCCTTGTGGTGCGGCACCGGCTTGTCCAGCTCCGGCAGCAGGTTCAGCACTGGGCCAAAACCAATAAACAGCGGCAGCGGCAAGAGCCAGACCAACAGCGAACACAACAGGCTTTTTCAGCAAAGACATACAATCAATCCCTGTAACTAAAATTAGGTTGAATAAAACGGCCCTACTCTAATTCAGGCCGTAAAGCCCTGCAATGAAGTGAGTGTCAAGATTGAGTAAAGATGCCCTGACATTCGGTCAGACGTCTTTTTAGAGCGATAAAAGCCGGGCAACCCGACAAAACAGAGCCCAAAAGGACTGAAGGATCCACACATGACAGCAACAACTGCAGGCTTGTACTACTGACATCAGCGTTTTACATCTGCTCTGCTAAGCCAGCCTCAGATAACAGATTTTTCTGCCATGAGGAAAAAAGCTACTGACATAAGGTTGTCAGTTTGGGTTGCTACTCTGTCAGGGTCAAGTAAAAGGAGCGCATCATGACTGAGTTAGATACCGCTATTGATCGTTATTTTTCAGCGACTAATGCCCGAAACAACCAACTGGCCGCCGAGTGCTTTGACCCGGACGCTTCCATCTTTGATGAAGGTCAGCAGTTGACCGGGCTGGAGTCGATCCGGCATTGGCTGCAACAAACCCAACAAAAGTATCAGCCTGTAGTGCAGGTACTGACGGCAAACCGCAGCTATGGCGAAGTCTGGGTCAAAACCAAAGTATCAGGCCGGTTTCAGGGCAGCCCCATTCAACTGAACTATGTATTTGCGTTACAGGATGGCAAAATCAGCCGGCTGATGATCCGTTAACACCGGCCGGACTAAAGGAAACTGATGAATCGTATAGACCGCTTACTGGCGCTGATTTTGTATTTGCAAAGTCGCCGCACCTGCACAGCCGAAGATATGGCAGACCGCTTTGGTTTAAGTGTCCGCACTATTTACCGGGATATTGCGGCTTTAGGCGAAGCTGGTGTACCGATACTGGCCGAGGCAGGCATAGGCTACAGCCTGATGAAAGGTTATTTATTACCTCCGGTGAATTTCTCCGAACAGGAGGCTTACGCCTTGTCGACCGGCGTGATGCTGGCGCAGCGCATGACCACTCACAGCTATAACGAAAAAATGCAGTCGGCTTTGGATAAAATCAAAGCTGTATTACCCAATGAAGCCAAACACCGGCTGGAACTGCTGGCTAAAGGTATGGCGACCCCACAAGCGAATCATCCACGGCAGGCAGATTTGTCGGTATTACAACAAGCCATAGCCCGGCAACAACTGCTGACTTTTGATTATCAGAGTGCCAGTCAAACCCAGAGCAGCAGAGCCGTCGAAGCTGCGGGTTTAGTGTTTTATCTCGGCCGCTGGCATCTGATTGCCTGGTGCAGATTACGACAGGATTTTCGGGATTTCCGTACTGACCGCATCAACAACCTGCAGCTGCACAGCGAACAGTTTCAGGCCAGAAGCGATTTTAATGCCAAAGACTTTTTGCAAAGCGGCACGCCGCCAGCTCAACTGACAGCTCAGATCCTGTTTGTTCATACCGCAGCAGACAGAGCCAGACGGGAGTGGTGGCAAGGTATCACAGAGGAGCAACCAAAGGCTGAAGGCGTGGTAATGACGCTGAACTGCAGCGACTGGACTTCGTTAGCCTGCTGGTTATTATCCCTTGGCACAGCAGCTAAAGCTCTGGCCCCGGTTGAACTGCAGCAGGAAATGCGCAGACAAAGCCAGGCCGTTTTGGCTTTGTATGCCTGATGTGCTTAAGACTTCACCTTAGTCGTTAAGCTGTGGCAATAAGTCCTGCAGTTGTTTTAGTTTGAGCTGCGTTTTTATCCTGTGTTTTAACGTAACGGCGTGCACAGGTTTGCTGACAAAATCAGATCCACCCGCTTCCCAGCATAAAGCTTCGTCTTCCTGACTCTGCATGGCCGTAACAAAAATCACCGGAATTGAAGCTAATTCAGCTTGTTGTTTAAGTAAACGACAGGTGGCCAAGCCGTCCTGTTCTGGCATCACCACATCCAGCAGGATCAGATCCGGTGGGTTGTTTTGGCACAAACTAATGGCCTGAGCACCGGACGTGGCCATAAAAATCTGATAATCAGCATTCAGCATCTGATGAATGATCTGGATATTGACCGGCTGATCATCCACCACCAGTATTTTTAGTTTGTCCGCGCTCTGTAACGGGGTGACACTCATCAATAACTACCTTTTCAGTAATGTCTGGTATTGCTCTGTGTACTGCAGAGCCTGAATAAAATTCAATTGGTCTAAAGCAGTTTCCAACTGAGTAACCCAGTCCGGGTTCAGGTTGTGCAAGGCGCCTTTCAGCTCTGAAAACTGATCCAAAGCACTCATATTAAAACTTTGCAAAGCAGATTGCAGCTCACTCAGCAGAGCAGCCAGTTCAGCGTCATCTGGCATCTCAGCCACCGCCTCTTTGACTACAGGCGCAGTTTCAGCCAGAAGTGCCGGGGCAAAAACAGCAAAAGCTTCAGCATCGGCGATAAACTTAGCTAAAGCTTTGGGTAAATCCAAAGCCGTTTTTTGCTTAATGGATTGTTCAATAGCTGCGGCCGGTTCAGACAAACACAAGATCCCCAAAGAACTGGCTGAACCTTTTAGTGAATGCGCCAACAAATAAAGTTCTTTTTCTGTTAAGGCCGCAGGTCCGGCTTTTAGTTTAATCAGCGCAGCATCCAGTTCAGTGACAAAAGACTTCAGGGTTTTATGGTACACAGAGACAGAATTGCCTAAACGGTTTAAAGCAGACTTCAGCTGTACACCATGAGCTGACGCCTTATCCAGCAACTCAGCACTCAGTAATGGTTGTGATATGGCGGCCACAGCTGAGCTGGGGTCCACCGGAGTTCTGGACCACTTAAGTATGGTTTGCACCAGATTGTCGATGGCAAAAGGTTTGGCGACATGATCATTCATGCCGGCGTCCAGACAAGCTTGTTTGTCCGATTGCATCGCATTGGCCGTCATGGCCACTATAGGCAGAGTCAGCATAGTGGCTTTACTGCGGATACGGCGGGTGGTTTCGTAACCATCCAGATCCGGCATCTGAATATCCATCAGCACCAAATCGTATTTGTCTGGCTGTTGCTCCAGCATAGCCAGCGCAAAAGTACCACCTGGCGCTATATCAACCAAAGCCCCTTCATTGCCTAATAACTCAGAAGCTACGATCTGGTTAGTCGGATTATCCTCCACCAGCAGCAGCTGTAAACCGTTCAGACGGCTTTGCCGCGGCGCAACATCCTGTAGCACATTGGAGAACATTTGTTTGCCGGCCAGCGCATCCAGCACCGCATCGAGCAACCGGCTGGGGGTGACAGGTTTGACAATAAAACCGTTCAGCAAATGCTGACTTTGTTCTTCCTGCTGCTTTTGCGCCAGACATTCACGGCCATGAGCTGTCACCATAATCACCAGCGGCATATCAGGCCCCTGCACCAGCTGACGGATTTTTTCTGCCGTCTGCCAGCCATCCAGACCCGGCATCAGCCAGTCGAGTAACACCAGTTTATAACCACTTTGTTGTTGCAACAGTTGCAGGGCCTGCTCCCCACTGACCGCCAAATCAACCTGACAGCCATAATGCCGCATCACTTCAGATAAAATTTGCCGGGATTGTTGGTTATCGTCGACCACCAGCACCTTTAAATCCTGCAACAAAGTTAAATCCGCCTGGGTTGTACTCAGGCTTAAGCAGTTAAACCAGAGCTCAAATTCAAAGCAACTGCCAGAACCCAACTGACTGTCGACCGACAACTGGCCCCCCATCAGTTCGACCAGGCCTTTACTAATAGCCAAACCTAAACCTGTCCCCCCGTAACGACGACTGATGGACGACTCGGCCTGACTGAAACTCTGGAAAATAACCGCCAGTTGTTGTTCTGTCATGCCGATGCCGGTGTCTTTGACCTTAAACTTAATTTTAGCCGCATCGGCAGTGCGCTCCGTCACCTCCAGACTGATCACCACTTCACCTTGTTCAGTGAACTTGATGGCATTGCCGGTCAGGTTTAACAGCACCTGTTTCAGTCGTAAACTGTCGCCCACCACCAGTTGTGGTAAATCTTCTGCAAACTGATACAGCACTTCGACATCT
>CBIMJC010000050.1:0-16996 GCA_966244125.1 uncultured Rheinheimera sp. | reverse complement strand
GAAAAGCTCTTTCCATAATATTGTTCCGAATTATCTTCTGTCTCATTTGAAATAGATAAATCATCTTCAATAAATCTTATGATAGATGTAAGGCGTTGCTTTCCATCTATCACGTCAAAGTTTGTTTTTCCTGTTTTAGGATCTATTTTCTGGTGCAAGAAAACCGGAGGGATAGGATAATTGTTTATTATACTATCAATTAAGTATGCCATTTTTTCATCGGACCAGACAGAATTCCTTTGATACCTTGGTTTGAAGTTGTATTTTTTCAGTGTATGATTCTCGTAGAAATCAGATACAGTAATAGTTGTAGAGTTTCTATTTATTTTAGGCATCTAATTTCTCCAAAATTTTTGATGATGAATAGTGTTGAAATTTTGTGAATCTACTTTGAAGTATTGCATTAAAAGTCGATTTCGGAGTCGGATTTATGTTAATTACTTCAGCATCATGATTGGCTGATAATAGTATCTTATCTAGTTCTCGTCTATCTACATGCCAGTAAGATAATCCTGACATAATTATTCTGTCCGAGTCAGATATCTCTTTCTTAAATATCTCAGTCATTTGTTGTGACCAGCTTGAAGATGCTCGCTCGGGATCACCAAAGGGTGGGATTATTGTATTTATTATTTTTTCATCGCTCAATTTGTCGTATGAAACATTTAACTCTGAAGATTGTGGTATCTCTCGAAATTCTACTGGAATCGAGTAAGGAACTTCTACCTGAGGCCTAATTGTTGATATGAAGCTAATTGAACCATGAGGTTTGTATATTTCTACTTTGTGATCACCTGACTTTTCTATCTCAACTAGCCTAAATTTAACGCCCATTACATTAAGAATTCTTTCCAAATAAATATCATAGTTCAATGTGTATATGTGGATTTTATCATATTTATCGCATGATGACTGTAAAAATTTATACCATGGCCATGTCTTGATTTTATCTTCCAGAAGTTCCCCTTTAAATATTTCATCATACCATACAAACAAGAATTTCAGATATTCTATAAGTTCAAAGTATGCTTTTACATAAATGCTTTTTTCTTCGCTTTGTTTTATGTATGTTCCGAAGTGGGAGAAATTTGCGCAGGTTATGATTTTTTCAAAAATATCATTAGCATCAGCTGGATTTGCTCCAGGACCTAACCCGAGAGAGAGTAATGCTGGGCAATTCATATTAGTTAGAAATCCGGAAAAATTTCCTTTAGGATAGGCTAATTCCGCTCCTTTGCTGAATAATTGTACAACATCGATTTTACTCTGTAGCCCGATATGTTGAATCAAATCGATAGTAAAGCCATTACCTAAAACTAGACAAATTTTGCTCATTTAGTACCTTTATTTAAGTGTTTGAATTAAATGCCTTTCACCCCAACCGGTGTCTGATCTTGCCCTGTGCCCCGTACTATAAAGTGACGCCATCCGTCACTTTGACTAATTCTTTAAAAAACTTAATCGCCTTTTCCACTTCGTCTCGTTTGACTAAATGTGGGGCTTTGGGGTCTGCGTTGTTACGGCCCTGATGCACCACTTCACCACGCAGGGTCAGGTATTTATTCAGTTGGGTGCATACGGCCTGTTTGTCGAAGTTGTTCCAAAGCCAGAGCTCTTTGATATTCAACTGCAAAAACTCCTGACTGAGCTGCCGTACTTTATGGCTATTGGGGTTGTTGAGCTGATTGACCGATTCGGTGAATTTTTTCTGGATGTAGTCACCGGCAAAACTACCTTTAAGTGCGGTTAGTTTTTTGGCGATCTGAGTTTTTAGCCAGGCTTCGATAAAAGTTTCCCATGCCGTCAGTATCATAATAAGCGCAGCACGTTTCAAAACTTCATAGCTTTGTTGTTCTGGTTTGGGCAGTTTGTCGAACAGCACAAGCAAACGCTCGGCGTCGGTGATAGCGGTTTCAAAAGCTTGATAGGAGGTTGATGCCATGATGTCCTTTCCCGGCAACTGCAGCCATCTTTAGTGGCTTGAATAGAACCAAATTAGAACAACTGAAACCAAAGCACAAGTTGTTTTTCGGGACTTGAAGGAAAAGGTCCGGGCAAGAGTTTTGTATTACCTCTTGCCTCAGCCGGGCTCAATTAGCCTTCAAAACCATTGTTATCGACTTGCGGTTTAGCTTGCTTAATCACCACAGTGCCTGCCAGTTTGTCGTGCCAGCCTTGTTTTCTTTTATCAAAGACTATCCACAGCAGGCCAATAAAAAACGGAATAGCAGCGACAAAATAGCCAAGGTAACGCCAGATAAATTGACTGGTACTGGGTTTATTGCCGGTGCGGGCATCAACAATAATGGCCGACACCAGTTTTTTGCCCGGTGTGCTTTGGGTTTTTATCCAGAACAGCACTACAGCGACAGCGGGAAACAGCCAGGACAATAAAAAATCAGCGGGCCCCTGAATCATTTCTTCGCTGCTCCAATAGGCTTTGCCGTAAGCCATAAATAACAGCGGTGCTGTGACAAGAAATATAAGCAGGGAATCGATCAGTGAGGCGCCAAGCCGGGGCCATGAGCCCAGATAAGTAGGTTCTTCGTTTTGCATTGGGTTCCTTGTTCGCAAAATATGGAGCCAGACGGTACTTTGAGTTCCGGTAAGCAGAGCTGTCAGATTTTTTGCGCCAAATTAAAGCAGCTTTTCAGAAACGGCAAGAGCTTTTTCGGGACTGCGGATATTTGGTAAGTCGTTTCGTAAGGCCGTAGGTAAGCATTACTTAATGCGATTTATTCTCAACTGCGTTGAATTCTTATATCCATTTCATTATTCTCTGACCGGCTTTTTAAGCTCGTTGTTCGTTTTACCAGAGCTGTTGTTGCAAGGATTCAAATTTCCAGGAGGGTATCAGGTGATACATAGTTTCAACCTTGCGGTGCAAACTTCTACCGTCATTTCATTAGTTGTGTTGGCGTTGAGTTTCCCCGCGCTGACTACATCTGCTGAGTATTTATTTACCCGCAAGATCTCCAGAGTGGTACTGGCGCTGAGCATTGTGATCGGACTACTGACCGCTGGCTATTTTGCGGTTCAGGTCGTGGGCTCTAAGGTTATTCTGACAGCAGAAGGTATAGAGCTGAGTAGCCTGAGTTATAACAAAACCATTGATTACAAAGATATTCAATCTGCTGCGTTGATAGATGAGCATAGCTCTGCGGGCGCTCCGGTGTTATGGCGCAGACATGGCATAGGCTTACCGGGTTATCAGGTTGGCACTTTTGCGTCTGAGTATAGGCGCAGCATCTATTTGTTTCGCACCACCGGGCCTTACATCAAACTCAGATTAAATGGCAGTGAAGAGGTCATCATCTTTTCATCGACACAAGAGCAATACCAGGTGCTGGATAAGTATTTGTCAAACACAGCAGGTTAAACCGGGGACTCTTGTATTGCATCTTGCGGCTGAAGTGTGGGGGTAAAGATAAAGAGATTATCTATATGCATCTTTGCCCCTCGTTTTGGTTGTAGCTTGTCACCCTTACAACACACAAATTGACGAATGAAGCCTAAAAGGCTACATTCGTAGCTTATTTGGCTTCATTTGGTGCTGCTGTGTCTGCTCTTACTGATTTGCTGTTTACAGGTTACCGCCGTCAGGTGTTGGGTTTGTTATTGCTAAAACCCGATCAAGCCTGGCATGTGCGCGAAATTGCCCGTTTAACTTCTACCCAGCCTGGCACTTTGCATAAAGAGCTAACGAAATTGGCGCAGGCTGGCATTTTGAAAAAAACACAACAGGGGAATCAGCTGTGTTATCAGGCGGATACCAGCTGTGTGGTGTATGAAGAACTCGCCAGTATTCTGCGTAAAACTACAGGTTTGGCTGATGTGTTAAGGCAGGCTTTGTTGCCTGTATCGGATCGACTGCAGTGTGCTGCAGTCTTTGGTTCAGTCGCCAGCGGCAAAGCGACAGCCAGCAGTGATATCGACCTGCTGCTGGTGGGGGAACTGAGTTTTGTGGATGCAGTGAAAAGCCTGTATCCGGCGCAGCAACAGCTGGGTCGCGAGATCAATCCTAAACTATATTCAGTCGCCGAATGGCAGAAAGCGCTGGCGGAGCAATCCGGTTTTATCCGTGAATTGCTGGCGAGTCCGCTACTGATGATCGCAGGAGACAAGGATGACCTTAGGCAATCTGATTGGCACACTGCTGGAACGCATTAACCCCGATAACACAGCTATTCAGCGGCTGCTGACTACTTAGATTACAGCTTCCGCTTGTTTAACCTCTGGCGCACTGAGCTGCGAAACCAGAAGTTCAATTTGCTGTCTTTGCTCTCTTAGTTCCAGCATCTGCTGGTCTATCTCTGTCAGCTTGTGTTGCAGCATAGGTAACAACAGCTGGCAGTCGACCGGATGTTGATCGCCGCTGGGATTTTGCCGTTGCACCGAGCGGATTTGCTTCAGGCTAAAGCCCATCTGTTGGGCTTTTAGGATCACTTCCAGCCGGTTTTTGCTGTCTTCGCTGTAATAACGGTAACCGCTGTTTTCCCGCAATGGACTGATCACCCCTTGTTGTTCCAGAAAACGTAGTTTTGATTCTGAGACATTCAATAATTTAGCAAGCTGACCAATGCGATACATGGTTTTTTCCTCAAGCTGAAAACTATCGCAGGATACGGGCCAGATTTTGGTATGGCAAGGCTTGACTCTCAACCTAGGTTGAAGCTTTACACTTGCGTTGTACTTGAAGTCAGGCGGTCTGTATTGGCATCGGATTGGAATTCCAGGCGGGCGGGTACAAGACCCGCCCCTACAGTTTTTTCCAAACCAGCACCTGACTGAAAGGGGACGTAGGGGCTGGGCTTGTCCCAGCCCGTCCATCTGTTCCGCGGTATTTGTGGTATCAGGCTGGTGTAATACGTGCCCCATGAATTGAATTTATGGCGAAACCTAAGCCAGAAAACAGAACCAAGAGGTGTAACTATGTTGTTTGAAGCCACAACCCTGCCAAATGGCGTGCAGCTGAAAAACCGGCTGGTGAAAGCCGCTATGGAAGAGAATATGGCCGCTGCCGGACAAGATCCGTCAGCGCAGTTGATTGAGTTGTATCGGCATTGGGCTTTGGGTGGCACAGGCTTATTGATTTCCGGCAATGTGATGATCAGCCGCAAAGCGTTAACAGGGCCAGGTGGTGTGGTGCTGGATGCCAAATCGGATTTAACTTTGTTCCAAAGCTGGGCAGAAGCGGGCCAACAAAACGATACGAAGCTGATTTTGCAGCTGAATCATCCTGGACGACAAATGCCAGCAAATCTGGGGCAGCAGGCGATAGCGCCTTCGGCTGTGGCTTTGGATTTAGGCCAGTTCTCAAAGATGTTTGCCAGCCCCAGAGCTATGACGCTGGATGATATAGCGGAGTTTAAACAACAGTTTTTAGTGAGTAGCCAACTGGCGTTACAGGCTGGTTTTGCCGGAGTGCAAATTCATGCGGCTCATGGTTATTTGCTGAGTCAGTTTTTATCGCCGCTGGTAAATCAGCGCCAGGATCAGTACGGTGGCCCTTTAGAAAACCGTGCCCGTTTATTACTAGAGCTGGTCACTTTGTTACGCCATAAATTACCTGCCACTTTTATCATCAGTCTGAAGCTGAACTCAGCTGATTTTCAGCGTGGCGGTTTTTCCACAGAGGATGCCAAACAGGTGTTGTTATGGCTCAACCCGCTGGCGCTGGATTTTGTCGAGTTATCAGGCGGCAGCTACGAAGCTCCGGCTATGCAAGGCGACAGTCGCGACGGCTCTACCCTGGCGCGTGAGGCCTACTTTTTAGACTTTGCCAAAGAACTGCAGCAATCTGCGCAAATGCCATTAATGGTGACTGGCGGTATTCAAAGGCCTGAAGTGGCTGAGCAGGTACTGCAAACTGGCGTTGCTTTAGTGGGCATAGCTACAGCTTTGGCTTTGGCTCCGGATTTACCTAATCGCTGGCAACAAGGTGAAGCAGTAAGCCCGGTTTTACCTGCCTTTAGTTTTGCCAAAAAACCTCTGCAGTCGTTGGCGAAAATGGCTTATACAAGATTGATGTTACGCCGCTTAGGCCGCGCTTTACCCTTTTGGTCTATCCGCCGCTGGCCTCTGGCTATGTTAGTGTTGGATCAATTGCGGCTGGTCCGTTTAAGTCGTCGTTATAAAAAACAGATGGGGTTGTGAGAAACGATTATGCAGCTAGTGTTTTTCAGCATCTGACAAAGCCACCGCGGCTTGATGAATCAGTTCATGCAAGGTGGGTAAATCAGAGTGAATTGTTTTCCAGACGAGTTCGTAATCCACCTTGAAATAGCCATGAGCAATGGCGTTGCGCATTTGGTAAGCACTGGAAAGCGGTAATTCGGGGTGAGCTTCAGCAAAGTCAGCATAATGTTTTTCGATGTTGTTGCAAGCTTCGCCTACCACTTCAAAATTACGAATGACTGCATCCTGAACCAATTCGTTGCGCAGAAAATCAAGCTCTGACAAATCTTCGCAGTAGCGGTCAATGCGTTCAATAGCTTGCAGTATATGAGCCAAATAGTCCTGTAACCTTTGTTGGTCACGGCTCATATAAGCTTGGCCTCAGCCAGAACTGCAGATCTGAATTTTTCTGGCAAAGCATTGGGTGTTAGAACATCGACCTGAACTTTAAGCAGTTTCAGCAGTTTGTGGCGGATAGCACCAATGTCCAGCATGGTCATTTCTGGTGTTGGGTCGACCAGCAGATCCAAATCGCTTTGTTCTGTGTCTGTACCTTGCAACACAGAACCAAAGACCCGGACATTGCGGGCGTGGTGCGCCGCTACAACCTGACGGATCTCTTCACGGTATGTTGCTAAGGCAACTGAAGGTTTTATACCTTTGTTTTCCATATCAAACTTTCCTAAAAGAGTTCTCTGCCGACGTTGAGCAGATTTTAGCCTTGTGAGCAATAACATACAACCCGGCGATTGGGAGCGTTGTTATTCCGCCTTTCCTCAACTCACCGGAATAGCCCTGAGTTCTTTGCTCAGAATATCAAGGGCGGTTTTTACTTTGGCGGGTTGAGAGTTTCTGCTGCTGGTGATAGCGCAGATATCTATGTCTGGCAGTTGCCAGTCGGGTAAGAGTTGCACCAGGCTGCCAGCACGCAGATAGTCCTGAATTTCCAGCTCCGGCAGTACGGCAAAACCCAAACCGTCGTACACCAACTGGACCAGAGTCTGCATATTGTTCAGTCGCATTTTGACAGGGGCAGCCAAAGTGCCGGGGCCATCAGGGTGTTGCAATACCAGATGGCCAGCTTTGCTATTGGTGTGAACCAGCCAGTCCATACCGCTCAGCTCTGCGGGTTGTTGTGGCAAACGACCATGACGAAAGCCCTGATCTTCAAGATAAGCAGGGGAGGCCACCAGGATCATTTTGATTGTCACCAGCTGACGCACTAGCAGGCTGGAGTCGGGCAAGGGGCCGATTTGTACGCTTAACGCCAAATCTATGCGGTTGGCTATTAAATCCAGTTCGTCATCTGTAACAAATAATCTGATACTCAGCTGTTCATGGGATTTTAAAAGTTGTTTCAGTGGTTGGCTTAACAAACCACAGCTGACAAAGCCGGCCGGTACCGAAATACGCAACTCACCCTGAGGTTGTTCGCGCAATTCACTTAACCGTTCTTCAGTGTGTTGCCACAAACTGATGCTTTGTTTACAGCTTTGGTAATACAGCTGGCCTGCTTCGGTCAGGGTAATTTGTCTGGTGTTGCGGTGTAGCAGGCTAATGCTAAGTTGTTGTTCCAGCTTTTGAATTTGCTGAGTCACAGCAGAGCTGCTTAAGTCCAGCAAACGGGCTGCTGCAGCCATCGAACCGGTTTCTGCCACTGCCACAAAGACTCTCATACTACGGATCATTGCGTCCACAATTCAGTTTCTCTTAATTCTGTATTCAGCGTCTGGCGCTGTTTTGAAATCCATCAGGCCTGTATCATCGCGTTATTGATAATGATTTGCAATTAGAAAGCGTTGTGAATTGGTCCAGTCCCAAGTCAAGGAAACTACAGATCATGTTTGTTCGTCGCCGTACCTGCCTGAGTTTAGCTATTGCCTCTGCGTTCACTGCCACTGCCGTTTATGCTGAAGACGCTGCTGTGAATCCTATTGAAGTGATAGTAGTCACAGCCTCAGGTTATGAACAAAACCTGCTGGAAGCGCCAGCTACCATTTCTGTGATTAGTGCAGATGAGCTGAAGAAAAAATCTTATACAGATGTCACTGATGCACTGAAGCATGTGGCTGGTGTACAGATTATGGGGGGCGGTGTTGAGCAGTCTATTATGCTGCGTGGTATGTCGTCCGATTACACCTTATTTCTGATCGACGGCAAACCTGCGCAAAGCAATGAGGCTTTTGGCCTGAACGGCACTCAGGCTGGTACTCCTATCCACTTTTTACCTCCTATTGAAGCCATAGAGCGGATTGAAGTGATCCGTGGCCCGGCTTCGTCGCTGTATGGCTCCGATGCTATGGGTGGTGTGATCAATATCATCACCAAAAAAGTGCACAACGAATTTAACGGCAGTATTACCTCTGAATACAGCAGGGCCGACAGTTCGAATAAGGTTAATGAAGACGGCAACCAAACCAGCCTGTATCTGAATGCTCCTTTGATTAAAGATGTGTTGTCCCTGCAACTGACGGGGGCAGTGCAAAACCAGCAGGAAAGTTTGTTTTTAGGCGGCGACGACAGCGCAGCCTCAGACCCGGATTACAGCAAAAAGAATGTCGGCTCTAAACTGGGCTGGCAGCTGGATAAAGAAAATGTGCTGACTTTAGGCCACAGTTACACCGAACAGGAACGCAGTGCCACGCCAGGCAAAAGTATTGCGGCGGACAGCGAAGCCACATACAACAAGTCGATTAAAAACAACTACTTTGTGACGCACGATGGCAGCTACGGCAGCCTGCTGCTGAAAAGTTATCTGAATTACGATACAACGAAAAACCCAACCCGGGTCAATGAAACTACAGGCAACGGCATCAGTTTTGATGTACTGACCGTCAACAGCCAGGCCAGTTATTTTATCGATCAGCACAGTCTGTCGGCCGGTGTCAGTTACGAAGATGAAAATCTGCAAGATGGTGCCAGCAATGGCTTACGTCCACCTGTAGTGCCGGATGCCAATGCTGTGGTGAAGATGGAACGTTATCAGTATTCGCTGTATCTGGAAGATCAGTGGCAGGCGCTGGACGATCTGACGCTCACTTTAAGTGGCCGTTACGATGACAACGAAAAGTTTGGCAGTGAAATCAGCCCTAAAGCTTATGCAGTCTACAACCTGAATGATGAGTTTGTGCTCAAAGGTGGGGTTACCTCTGGCTTTAAAGCACCCAGCCTGCGCCAGAGTGCGACAGATTTTGGTTCAACCTCCAGAGGTGGTGTTGTTATAGGTAACCCGGATTTGATGCCTGAAACCAGTCTGAACTATGAGATTGGTCTGGGGTATCACAATGCCGGACAGGAATTAAGCGGGTCTTTAACCGCTTATCAAACCAACTACAACGACAAAATCAACAGAACAGGCCGTGTCTGTCTGCAGAATGAAGAGTGTTATTACAAAGGCACCTATTACCCGGCTCATCAATACGGTTACACCGCCTACGAAAACGTCGACAAGGCTGAACTGCGTGGTGTTGAAATGACGCTGGATTATCAGCTGTTGGACAACCTCAGCTACAGACAGAGCTACACCTACACAGCCACAGAGCAAAAGTCAGGCACTTATGCCGGTGAGCCTCTAAATGACGTGGCCCGTCATATGTTGAACGCTTCGTTAGACTGGCAGGCCATGGACAAGTTGAATTTGTGGGTGCAAACCAACTTCCGCAGTAAAACCACAGGCCGCTGGCAAACCGGCACCAGTGGCTCGGCCAGCAATGGTGTGCAATACCCTGCTTATGCCTTTACCGATCTGGGGTTGATGTATAAGCCTCAGCATCAGTTAAGCCTGAAAGCCGGTATTTATAACCTGGGTAATAAAGAGGTGACGTCGGAAGAGAACTTCGCCTACATACTGGATGGCCGCAAGCTGGTGCTGTCTTTTACCTACAATTTCTAACTAAAAGCTGAATAAAAACAAGGCTCTGTAGCTCCTTCCGGACTGCAGGGCTTTTGCCGTTCTGCGGCAGGGCTGAGGATGACAAAGGGGAGTCCCGGATGAACAAACTACTACAACTTTTCGCTGCTACTGAGTTAGCGCGTTATCGCTGGACTGTGCTCTGGCGGGTTTTTCTGGCCAGTGCCGGCGGTTTTCTGATCGCCAATCTGACAGCTCCAGTGCTGGCTCTATTGGCTGATGAGCAGCGGGCTTTAGTCACTCACAGCGCCACTGTGTTTAGTTTTCTGGTCTGGTTAAGCGTGATTATGGCTGTGTTTTCTTTGACTAAAACCCGGCACGCGACACTGTTGGTGCTGGGGGCTGTGCTGCTGATGTCTGTTGTGGTGCTGTTGGCGCACGGAGGTTCGCAGCGATGAAAGCAAGTTTTCGTCAGTCTATGACCTGGTTACATACCTGGACTGGTTTAGTAGTGGGCTGGGTGTTGTTTTTTGTGTTTGTGACAGGCACAGCCAGTTATGCCACTCAGGAAATTACCCGCTGGATGCAGCCGGAACGGCCTATGCCAGCTGTGCTGGTGCCTGATGCTGCGACTCAGTTTGACATGGGATATCAGCAACTGCGCCGTTTGCCGCAAAGCCAGCAGGCGCAAAGCTGGACTGTAAACCTGGCCAGCGATGCCCGCAACAGCAGCGCCTTAAGTGCCAGCTGGACTGCAGCGCCTGAACCGGGTGAGCGCCGTGGCCGCACTGACACTTTGTATCTGGACACCAGCAACGGTCAGCCGATAGAGCTTGCAGAGCCGGTGCGGGAAACGGCGGGCGGCCGGGCTTTGTTACGTATGCATTACGCCTTGCATTATATTCCGGCGGACACCGCTATTCTGCTGGTTGGGCTCTGCACTATGTTGATGCTGGTGGCTATAGTCACAGGCGTGGTGGCACACAAAAAGATCATTAAGGACTTTTTTACCTACCGTCAGCAAAAGGGCCTGCGCTCCTGGCTGGACGCACATAACCTGATCAGTCTGTCGGCTTTGCCCTTTTATTTAATGATCACCTACAGCGGACTGCTGTTTTTCCTCTACTCCTATATGCCACTGGCCGTGCCTTTGACATATGGTTTTGAACCTGATGATCGTCAGGCCTATTACTCAGAGTTGATCAGCCAAACCGGCAGCAACAGAATTGTAGGTATGGGCGGCGGTGGCCCACGTCAGGCTCAGTCGGAGCACGCTGGTGGTTCTGGTCGGGAAGGGCGTTCTGCGCGCCCTTTGTCACTTGGTCAACAAGCAGAGCAGTTTACCGATTTCAGACCTTTGCTGGCGCAGACCGAAGCCTTATGGGGCAAGGGACAAATCCGCTCGGTAACGCTGCTGCCTGAGGCCAGAGGACAAGTTGCACAGCTGCAAATTACTCCTGCTTATGCACAGACTATACGCCGCAGCCGTGGTGCCGGTACTCTGAGTTTTAATGCGCTGACAGGAGAAGCTATAACCACAGCTCCGGCTGATATTGCTGCGGTTGAGGTCTTTGGCAGTTCGATGCTGGGTTTGCATGAAGGCTTGTTTGCAGACTCCTGGTTACGCTGGTTGTACTTCGTATCAGGCTTATTAGGCTGCGGCATGATTGCGACTGGTCTGGTACTCTGGACAGTAAAACGCCGGCCTAAACTGGCGAAAACCGGAGAATACGCAGCCGGGCATCAGCTGGTGGAAAAACTGAATGTTGCCACTATTGCTGGTTTGAGTTTTGGTTTGGCGGCTTATTTCTGGGCGAACAGGTTGATCCCGGCTGATTTGGCCGGACGGTCGCAATGGGAAATTCATTCGCTGTTTTTGGCCTGGGGGGCTTTGGCATTGTACAGCTTTAGCCGGCCTGTTTTTATCGCCTGGCGTGATTGTCTGAGTCTGGCTGCTGCTGCATTTCTACTTTTGCCGCTGCTGAATGCCCTGACCACTGAGCGGCATTTGGGTCAGACCTTAGGGCGGCAGGACTGGGCGCTGGCCAGCGTGGATCTGGTGTTTATTCTGCTGGGCCTGATGCTGGGTTGGGCCGCTTTGAAAGTACAACGCAAAATGGCAGTCACTAAACCCAGGCCGGCGACAGCAAACAGAGCCACAGCGCCAGCCTCGACGGAGGTACTGTAATGGGCTTGCTGTTATTCAGTACTCTGGCGTCCGCTTATGCGGCTATGGCCGCTTTAGGCCTGTCGATGGACAAACATTTTGAACAGGTTTTTGCCACAGAACCCAAAGCTTTTTATCAGAGGTTGTTGCAAAGCGCTGGCTGGTTGTTTTTGTTGCTGGCCTTGTGGCTTTGTATTCAGAGCTCGCAACTGGCTATAGGTATGGTGGTCTGGTTTGGCACTTTGACCCTGATGCAGGGCTGTTTTGCTTTATTGCTGGCTTATAAGCCGCACCTGAGCGCTTTGCTGTTATGGGCTGCTGCACCTTTGGCCGCTTTTACTGCAATCCTGAGCTAAATTGGCCTGAATACCAGAGACTAAGCCTGCTCACCCTTAAGTGTGAGCAGGTTTTCACCGACAGGTGCAGCGCCTTTTACTGCATTGATTAGGGTACTCTTGCACCACTTTTTACACCACGACTGCCAGCCGGTGGCGTAATTGCCAGCGCAGCAGGCTGTAACTCAGTAGTCCCTGCACCAAAACGCTGGCGGCAGATACATACCAGACCATAGCGGGGGAAAAATCACTGCTTGTGGACAACCACAACACCGGCAAAATAAAGGCGAAGATCCGTATTGCTGAGCTGGCCAATGAAGGCCAGGTGTTGCCAAGCCCCTGAAAAACACCGGAGCAACTGAACACCAGCACCATAGTCAGGCAGTTCAGGCTGATAATATGTAAAAAGACTTCACCTTCGGCTATGACGCGCAGATCGTCAGAAAAAGCGCTCATCAGTGAATGGGCAAAAAATTGGCTCAGCGCAAACAATAGCAGCATCACCAGCGCCATCTGGCTGATGCCAACTTTAAAACACTGCCTGACCCGTTCAGCCTGACCTGCACCATAGTTCTGTCCGACTATGGCTGGCAATGAAAATGACAAAGCCATAGCTGGCATCATCATGGCCTGCAGTATACGGTTGCCTATACCAAAAGCGGCTTGTGTGGCAGTGCCAAAATCCTGGATCACCCAATAGACAAAAGCAGTAAAAACAAACACCAGGGCAAATTCGCCACCAGCTGGTATGCCAATGGCCGCAATTTGACGCCAGACTTTGGCGTCAAAACGCCATTGTTTAGGTGTTTGCAACACTGAATGGTCACTTTTCAGAAAGTAGCGCCACAGCAGCACCACACCAACCCCCACAGAAATACTGCTGGCAAGGCCGGCACCAAATACACCCAATGCATAGCCTGTACCCCAGCCTGCAATTAATACCGGGGCCAGCAGTATATTCAGCATTACTGTGATGAGTTGCACTGTCATAGCGGGTTTTACTACACCCACAGCCCGCAGGGCAGCGGCGATAGCGGTAGAGACAAACATCAGCGACAGACCAGGCAGATAAGCAAATAAAAACTGCTGAGCCTGCTGCTGTACTGCGGGATCTGACGTCAGCAGGTGTATATAGGAGTCGCTTAACGCAAAACCCAGGAGCAAGGTCAAGAGCGCTAAAGCTGCTCCCATCAGCATGGCCTGCTGAAACACTACATTGGCTTGCTGATGTTGTTTTGCGCCTGTGTAGCGGGCGATCAGCGCCACACAACCTACATTCAGCATTTGGGTTAACGCCATAATCAGCAGCATCAGATTACCGGCAGCGCTGACCGCAGCAACGGCTTCTGCGCCAAGGTCGGACACAAAATACAAATCAACAAACAAATACAATGACTGGACAAACATGCCAATCATCATAGGCAAGGCCATAGTCCAGAGATGGCGTAATAAGGAACCCTGAGTTAAATCTGTCATGGATCTGCTGCTTAAAGTCGGGCTAATAATTCAGCCAGTGTTTCCTGCTGGCGGGATGTTAAAGGCGAGGTAAACTGACTGGCAAAAGCGCTGCAGCTTTGTTTCGCATCCTGATAAATCTGCAAGCCTGTGTCCGATAGTTTCACCAGACTCACCCGCGCATCCCGGGCATTTTGTTCTTTTTCCACCAAATGAATTTTCTCCATCGGCTGTAACAACCGGGTGATACCAGAGGCGCTCAGCCCAACCGCATTAGCCAGTTCAATTCTGCTTAAGCGATGCTGTGGTGCCTGAAACAGGCGATGCAAAATGCAAAACTCGCTAAAACTGATGCCATGTACACTCAACTGCTGATCGGCTTTTTTCACCATAGCAGACCAGAGCAAAGCGCTTTGCAGCACCAGATCCAGAGAGGGGGTAGTCGCATTCATAATCAGACCTTTTTAATGCCGATGTACAAAAATTAACTGCATATAAATTTGATTAATGCTTGAGTTTGCAAGTATATGTTGAAGCGTAATAAGGCTTTGCACAAGCTGTATTTATCAGCGGCAATAAAAAAGCAGGCCTAAGCCTGCTTTGTCATATGGTTTGAACTCAACCAGATATTAAACCTTCGTCAGCCAGCCATGTGTATCTGCGGCTTTGCCCCACTGAATGTCGTTCAGGGTTTGGCGTAGTTTGGCTGTGGTGCTGCCTGGTTCGCCGTTGCCTACTTTGTATTCTTTGCCCTGGTGGATCAGAGTGCCAACAGGAGCTAACACAGCAGCTGTGCCTGACAGGGCGGCTTCAGTGCCTGGTTTGGCGGCGCGTTCCAGCAGTTCTTCTACTGTCAGTTCACGTTCTGACACTTTCATACCTAAATCACGGGCCAGCGTCAGAATAGTGTCGCGGGTGACACCGTGCAGGAAGGAAGAGTCCAGTGCTTTGGTGATAATTTCGTTGCCATCGATTAACAGGAAGTTGGCGGCGCCTGTTTCCTGCACATCGCCATTCGGGCAGAACAACACCTGGTCGGCCTGATACTTAGCTTTGGCCTGCATAGTCGGGTACAAAGCGCTGGCGTAGTTACCGCCACTTTTGATCATGCCCATATGAGGCGCGCAGCGGGCATTGTCTTCCATCAGCAGACGTAAACCACGGCTGCCGCCGGCAAAATAGTCACCAACCGGAGATAACAATACATACAGCATGGACGTCAGGGTAGGAGTTGCTGCTTTACCAATAGCAGGTTCAGTGCCTATATGAGTAGGGCGGATATACATAGAACCCGGAGGTGTTGGTACATCGGCAGCATAATGACGCACTATGTCGATAATCATTTGGCTGAGCAAAGGGGCGTCAAATTTAGGTAAAGACAATAATTCCGAGCTTTGTTGCATACGGGCAATGTTTTTATCCATACGGAAAATTGCCACTGAACCATCTTCATGGCGGAATGCCTTTAAGCCTTCAAAACAAGTGCTGGCGTAATGCAACACATGAGCGCCCGGGTGCAGACTGATGCTGTCGGACGGCACTATTGCCGATTGACCCCAATTTGCACCATCAAAACGGGCCATTGCCATTTCAGGCATAAATACACTACCAAAAGCTGCCATTTTTTCTTTCCTGCTGATGTTCTAAGGCCCAGTGTAGGCTGGCCTGATTAAAGTTGAATGCGTTTTGTTATATGGGTTGGGCATTATAGCGGCTGCCAGAGCGATACTGTGCCACGGCCTTGGTAAATGAAAAACATAACCCTGAGAATTATCAACGCGCAGCTATTGTACTCAGGCTTGCTGTTTTCGGCATCAACTAATTGTCTGTGTATTACACTGGCGCAGCTCAAGCCAACGACTGGCTTTTTGTGCATATTTCAATGTTCAGGCCGGTTAACTCAGGTACAGGCACTAACTTTGAAGGAGTTGGTGTGCCGCCGAATATCAGAGTAAGCGTAGAAATGGGGCTTTATACGGCTTTAAGGGTAGCGATAAGGGCAGTTAGAAACTGAAAAAGGGCCTGCAGTTGTCAAAGCCACTGCAGGCTTTCAAAGTTTTACCTATGTTGAACTTCTTCTATTTTTTGCACTCGAATCAGCAGCTTAAATATGAAGGAATCTCCATGAACAAAGGATTGTTTTTAATCTGCTGTTTCTTTTGTGCCTTGCTACAAAGCACTGGCGGCAAGGCTGAACCCATACTGCGTTATCAACTGGAGTTGTCAGAAATCCCTACTAAAGCTCAGTTGAGTATTCAGACTAAGTCGTTAGGTACTTTTCAGCTAACCGCCGCCCGCAGTATGAAATCTGAGATTTCACCTCCAACAGAGCTAGCTTGCCTGCGGCAAGGTAAAGCAAGTAAAGCGGCTTTGGATACAGATTTAATCTGTGACGAAGTGCGCTGGCCGGCGCATTTTATTGAGTTAAAACAGCAGGATTATGATGTATCGCAGCAGCAAAATCTGTATTCAGAACAAGGCTGGTGGCTACTGACGGAATGGGATGATCTGCTGCGGGTAAAAGGTGCTGGTACTGCAGAGCTTTGCCTGAAGCAAAAAGATCAGTTGAGTGACTGCAAACGCATACCTTCAGAGAACCAGCCGCCTTTGTTTTATTTGGTTGGTAAAACCTTAAGTTCTATCAAGATAGCGAATCAACGCTTTGATATTTATAGCAACACAGACATCGGTGCTTTGCTTGGCCCGACGCAGTTAAAGTTACAGCAAGCTCAGTTCGACTATTTGATGCAGCTAACTGCGGCAAAACCCTCTCAGACCATCAGCTTACTTTGGCTGGGGGTCAGCCCAGCGCAGCGTAATTTAGGTGGGGCTGCAGGCTTAAATAGTTATCTGGCGAATTTTCACTACGACGCCTCAGGGATCAGTGCAAAAAGCCAACAGCGGTTATGGTGGATTTCCGGTCATGAACTTTTCCATATGCAGTACAACAAACCGCTGGCCTTGTGGCAAAGCGAAAGTCTGGCACATTATTTTGGTTATAAATCGCTGCTA